>DLNA01000008.1 GCA_002476865.1 Patescibacteria group bacterium UBA7522
TTCAATTAGAACAACACCACTAGAAGGGCATCGGGCCCTTAAATGTTGAAGGGGCGTGGCCTTAAGGCCACGCCCCTTAACTTTTTTAAAAAATTTGACGTTATTTTATTTGAACTGTATTATATTGAAGCAAATTAAAATTAAAGATAACGTAAAGGGGAAAAATGGAAACTCTAAAATCTACCAAAGTTGATTGGAAAAAACTAATTGTTGTTATTTTTCTAATAATTCTAACTGGCTTAACGGTTGGTTTAATAACCTGGTATTTTATGGCAGATTTAATGCACCAAGAAGTTGAGAGTTACGAAAAAAGGATTAATCTTTTGCAAATTGAAAATACCGAGATACAGAAAGAGCTAAAGGGGTACGAAAAATGTACAAACTTAGTAGAAGTCGGTCCTGTTAATGATGATGATGTTAGTGATACCGAGCCCGAAACAGAAGATTCAGCAGAAGAGAGTGATCTTTAGGAAAAATAAATCAAAATGAGCCAAAGCTTAAAAGCGGCGTTTCATGTTCATTCTATACATAGCGATGGTATTTATCTGCCGTCTTTCATTGTTAGACATGCCAAGGCGCTAGACATAAAGATTCTTTCGATTACGGATCATAATGAAATAAGGGGAACTTTAAGTGCTTTTCGTTTAGCAAAGAAATACGATCTATTTTACTTTCCCGGGATTGAGTTGATGTTTCGAATTAAGGGTAGGGTTTACGAGCTTTTGGCATATTTTTATGATGAGGATTCGATTTTAGATTTTTATTCAGAATATCGGTTTAAAAATGGCTTCATGCCTCATTTCAATTCGGTTAGCGATGTTATTAACCTGGTAAGAAAGCACAATGGAGCAATTATTGCTCCTCATCCATATGGTCGAAAAGGAATTTATAGGCGAAACAGACACTCCCAAATTAAAGTTGATGCAATCGAAATCATAAATGGATTTACCGGTGATCAACGTAACCTAAAGGCCATAAATCACAAAAGGGAGGGCGAAACAATAAATATAGCGTCATCTGATATGCATT
This sequence comes from Patescibacteria group bacterium UBA7522, assembly GCA_002476865.1. GTDB lineage: Bacteria > Patescibacteriota > CPR2 > UBA1875 > UBA1875 > UBA7522. Next base: position 1,030 of record DLNA01000008.1, read on the forward strand.
TTTTTATTAGAGATATTGCGAGAACTTACACCGAAGTTAAGGGAGAAAAAATCACTAGAAAAAAGATTTGGGATAATCTTTTGAGTTTATCTAAGGATCTTGATTTTATCCCTCGTGGTGATAATTTTCCTCAACATAAAATTAGCATTCAAAAACCACTTTGTGGGGTCTCTTATGTTTTAAGTTATCCTAAACTGTATTTGTCTTATCGACTTGGAAAAATGTTAAAAAAACATTGACTTTAATTGTTTGTTTAGATATAATTATCGGGCAATTCAATATCTTAACCCATTTTTCGAGAGTTAGGTAGGTCCGAGTGACGCCGGATACCACTGGCCTCGGAATTTTAATTGCCGAAATAGTATCACGAATCTAGCATCAAATACTCATAATTTCGACCTTTGAGGTTAAAAACAGGAGATTAAAAAGTGCGAGCACTAATTACTCAAAAATTAGAGATGACCCATATTTTTAATGAATCAGGAGAATTTGTTCCTGTTACGATTCTTTTGGCTACACCCAATACGGTGGTTCAGGTTAAAAGCGTTGAAAATGATGGCTATGATGCTGTTCAGCTTGGTTTCGGCGAAAAGAAAAAACACCCAAAGCCACTAGTGGGCCACCTAAAAAAAGCCAATTCAAAAGCGAGAAAATTGGTCGAATTTTTACCAGAAGAAGGCAAAGAATATAAAATTGGAGATAAGGTAGGGGCTGATATTTTTAATGAGGGTGAGAAGGTGATTGTTTCTGGTATAAGTAAGGGTAAAGGATTTGCTGGAACCATAAAAAGACACAATTTTCATCGTGGTCCAATGACTCATGGTTCTAGAAATCACCGAGCTCCAGGATCAATCGGGGCTGGTTATCCACAGCATGTTTTTAAGGGTCAAAAATTAGCTGGTCGTATGGGTGTCGAAAAGGTTACTGTTAAGAATTTAAAAATAGTAAAAGTAATTCCAGAAGAAAACTTAATTCTTGTTAAGGGGGCTGTTCCGGGACCGAAGAAAGGATTTATTCTTGTCTCGACAATAGAAGAGAAAAAGGTAACACCTTCTTCAAGGGATGAGAGTTAAAATGGCTGAAAAAGAAATCAAAAAAAACATCAAAAAGAAAAAAACCCTAAAAGAGTCCGATTCTTTGCTTGTTTCTAAGGCAGTAAGAACTGTTTTGGCAAACAAAAGACAATCCTCAGCAAAGACAAAAACCAGAGGGCTTGTTAGTGGTGGCGGTAGAAAGCCGTGGCGCCAGAAGGGAACCGGTAGGGCTAGGGTTGGCTCAAATCGTTCACCAATTTGGCGAGGTGGGGGTATAACTTTTGGCCCAACTGGTAATGAAAATTTTTCATTGAATATGAATAAAAAAGAGATGGTTCAGGCCAAAGAGTTGGTGCGCAATTTTAAAAAAGATAATATTTTTAAACTTTCTTTGACTGAAATTAAAAAAACCAAGGATGCGGCAGAGCTTTTGAAGAAAAATAAAATAGAGGGTAAATCTCTTGTTTTAATATCGGCTACACCAGAAAAATACCATCAAACAAAGAAAGCGTTTAGAAATATTAAAGATATTAAAATACGACCGAATGGCACAGAGAACGTTCACGATATTCTTGCATCTAGGAATATTGTTTATTTAAACGCAGAAATAAAAGAAAAGGATAAGAACGAGTAATATGAAAAATTTTATTAAAAAACCAGTTATTTCGGAAAAATCATTTGCGGCAGAAGAATCCGGTAAATATATTTTTCATGTTGATCCACGGGCAAACAAAAACATGATTACCGAAAGCGTTAGTAATCTTTTTGGTGTAAAGGTGGAAAAGGTTAATATTATCAGAATTCCTGGTAAGAAAAAAAGAGTCGGAAAAATATTTGGTAAAAGGAACGACATAAAAAAGGCAGTAGTTACCTTAAAAAAAGGTGAAAAAATAAAGGAGATAAAGTAAATCTGGAGTTTTAAATATGGGAGTCAGAAAGTTAAAACCTAATACAAATGCTCAACGTGGTCTTTCGGTCGACGATTTTTCTGATATAACAAAGAAAAAGCCCGAAAAATCCCTTTTGGTTACCAAAAAGAAAACCTCTGGTCGTAATAGTCAGGGTAAAATTACAATAAGACATCGAGGCGGTGGCGTTAAGCAAAAGTATCGATTGGTTGATTTTAAGATGCTCTCTGGGGAATTTGAAGTTTTGGCTATCGAATACGATCCAAACAGATCAGCAAGAATTGCTCTTTTGGGTAATGATAACAAGAAGATTTATATTCTAGCGCCAGCTGGCTTAAGAGTTGGCAAGAAACTTAAATTTGGAGAAGGTGCCGGACTTTCAACCGGAAATAGAAAAAAATTAAAAGATCTTCCTGTTGGTTCTTCAGTTTTTAATATTGAATTAAACCCTGGTCAAGGTGGAAAGATGGTCAGAAGTGCTGGATCTTCAGCTCAACTTCTTGCTAAAGAAGGGGAACTCGTTCATCTACGTCTTCCTTCGGGAGAGATAAGGATGATTTCCAGAGAATGTATGGCTTCAATAGGGTCTGTTTCTAATCCAGAACACTCAAACATTAAAATTGGTAAAGCCGGTCGAGTAAGAAAGATGGGGAAAAGGCCGACTGTCCGTGGTAGCGCTATGAACCCGGTTGATCATCCTCATGGTGGTGGTGAAGGTAACCAGTCCATCGGAATAAAACACCCTAAAACCCCTTGGGGCGCACCGGCTCTAGGTCTCAAGACCAGAAAAAAGAAAAATCCAAGCGGTAAATATATTGTTAGAGGCAGAAAGAAAAAGAGAAGATAGGAATTTAAGGAGCAAAAAATGTCAAGATCAATAAAAAAAGGACCATTTGTAGACGAGCGACTTTTGAAGAAAATCGCTAACTCTGATGGCAAAAAGATTATAAAAACATGGGCAAGATACACGACAATCTCTCCGGAGATGGTTGGGCACAATATCGCTGTGCATAATGGTAAAGAGCACATTCCTGTTTATATAACCGAGGATATGGTTGGTCACAAGTTGGGTGAATTTGCTCCAACTAGAAAATTTAGAAGCCATGGTGGTAAGATGGCCAAAGAACAGGCAAGAGGATAAAAAATGGAGATTTTAGCAAAAGGAAAATATATCAAAATATCTCCTAAAAAGGCACGACCAGTGGCCGATCTTGTTCGAGGAAAAAATGCCCTAGAAGCAAAGGTCATACTTTCGAGTTTGCCCCAGTCAGCTGCTTTTGAAATTAAAAAGGTTTTAGAGAGTGCAATCGCTAATGCTGAAAATAATTTTAGTTTAGAGAAAGAGATGTTAACAATTAAAAAAATCATGATTGATGGTGGCCCCGTTGCTAAAAGATATCAGCCGAGAGCAAAAGGGAGTGCGTCGATGATCAAAAGAAGAACTTCTCATATAGAAATTATTCTAGAAGGGGAAGTTAAAACAAAAAAAGTTGATAAAAAAGAGGCTAAAGAAAAAGCTAACGATAAAATCAAGAGAAACGAAACAAAATCAGTAAACAAAACCGAAAGCAAAAACAATGAGAATAATTTTAATGTAAACCTAAACCGAGAGAGTAAAGCCCCTAAGATGTTTAGAAGAAAGACGGGGCAATAGGAGAGTTATGGGACAAAAGGTAAATCCAAACAGCTTTAGATTGCAGGTTAATAAAAACTGGAAATCAAGGTGGTATGCAAGGCCTCAGGACTACGCAAATTTTCTGCATGAAGATATTAAGATAAGGGACTATATTCAAAAAGATCTTGGTGGTCGTTTTGGTATCGCCAGAGTTGACATCGAGAGAGACGCAAATATGGTTACCATCATTATTCACACTTCTCGTCCAGGTGTAATTATTGGAAGGGGTGGTGCCGGAGTTTCTGAATTAAGAAAAAATTTAAGTAAATTAGTAAAGTCGCGAATAAAAGATGTAAATATAGAAGAGATAAGGAAGCCGGATTTGAATGCAAAGGTTATGGCTGATAGCTGTAAGGAGCAACTCGAAAAAAGAATTGCTTTTAAGCGTGTTGGAAAACAAGCCATAGAAAAAATTATTCGTGCCGGGGCAAAAGGCGCTAAGGTTACAATTTCGGGTCGCCTAAACGGAGCTGAAATAGCTAGGTCGCAATCTTTTCAAGAGGGCAAGATCCCCATGTCAACATTAAGGGCTGATGTTGATTACGGCTTTTCAGAGGCCAACACGACTTATGGTATTTTGGGAATTAAGGTCTGGATATATAAAGGCGAGTCATCAGAAGAGCTGAATAGAAATTCAAGTCAGGATTCGAATTAATTATAATTGGAGCAATCTATATGTTAATGCCTAAAAAAACAAAATTCAGAAAATCTCACAAAAGATTAAGAACCGGAAACTCTAAAAGAGGAAATACTTTGGAATTTGGCAAATTTGGAATTAAGGCCGTTACTGCTAGCTGGGTTGATTCAAGGCAGATTGAGGCGGCCAGGCGCGCTTTAACTCGCTATATCAAGAGAGGTGGAAAGGTTTGGATAAGGGTTTTCCCCGATCAGCCAATCACAAAAAAGCCAAATGAAACAAGGATGGGCTCCGGTAAGGGTTCTCCTGATCATTTTATTTTTCAGGTTAGGCCCGGAAGGATTATATTTGAAATGGATGGTATTTCCGAAGAGCTTGCCAGAGAGGCCTTGAGATTGGGCTCACACAAGCTTCCCCTAAAAACAAAATTTGTTACTCGCGATGGAGAGGAAGGAAAGGTTGAAGATGAAGATTAAAGAAGTTGTAGCAAAAAAAGATAAAGATCTTCTTAATGATCTCAAAAGTCTAAACGAAAAATTAATAAAAATCAGATTTCAGATAGCGACAAAAGAATCCAAAAAAACGGATGAGGTAAAAAAAATTAAAGCGAGTATCGCCAGAATAAAAACAATTTTAAAAGAGCGAGAAATTTCAAGAAAAGAGGAGAAAAATGAAAAGAAAGCTTAAAGGAAAGGTTGTCTCTGACAAGGCCGCCAAAACTGTTTCCGTTTTGGTCGAGAGGCATAAAATCCATCCAATTTACAAAAAAAGATTTGTTTCTTCGAAGAAGTTTTTGGCTCAAAATGATATTGATGCTAAAGTAGGTGATTTCGTTTTAATCGAAGAGACAAAGCCAATCTCAAAAAACAAGAAATGGTCTGTTATTAAAAAAATTGACGAAAAAGAGGTAAAATAAATGGTACAGCCAGAGACAAGACTAAAAGTTGCCGACAACACCGGAGCTAAAGAGATTCAGTGTATTAAGGTTTTGGGTGGCTCAAAAAGAAGATACGCCGGCATAGGTGATGTTATAGTCGCCTCGGTTAAGATTGCGACTCCAAATGGCCAGGCCAAGAAAAAAGAGGTTGTTAAGGCCGTTGTTGTAAGAACCCAAAAAGAGACAAGAAGAAAAGATGGATCCACTGTTAAATTTGATGATAATGCAGCCGTTTTGATAGGTGGTGACGGTCAGCCACGCGGTACAAGAATTTTCGGTCCAGTTGGTAGAGAGATCAGAGAAAAAGGATTCACAAAAATATTATCTCAGGCCCCGGAGGTGCTTTAAAATGACAAAAATTAAACTTCAAAAAAACGATAAAGTTTTGGTTATTTCCGGCAAAGACAAGGGTAAAACAGGTAGAATAGAGAGAGTTATTACAAAAAAAAGAGAAGTGATTGTTTCGAAGATTAACATTGTTAAAAGACATATTAAGCCAAGTCAGCACAGATCTGTTAGTGGCGTAGTGGAATCTGAAAGCCCTTTGGCAATATCTAAAGTAGCTTTGATTTGCCCTAGTTGCGGAAAGCCGACCAGGGTTGGTTATCAGAAAAAAAACAACGAAAAAAACAGGATTTGCAAAAGGTGCAAAAAGGTAATTGAAAAAACAAAAGAGGAGCCCGATAAAAAATAAATTTCGGAGAAGATAGATGTCAAGATTAAAAGAATTATATAAAAGCAAAATTAAAAACGAACTCGCAAAAGAGTTTGATATTAAAAATGTTAATGCTATACCTCAAATAAAAAAAGTCGTTGTTAATGCTGGAGTTGGTAGGGCAACTCAAGATTCAAAGTATCTGGTTGAGGCAGAAGAGGCGTTAGTATCTATTACGGGCCAGAAAGCCGTTAAAAACGTTGCCAAAAAGTCAATTGCTGGTTTTAAGATTAGAGAAGGAAATGCAATAGGTGTCTCTGTTACTCTGCGTAACGAAATGGCTTATGAGTTTATAGATAGATTAGTTAATGCTACCCTTCCTAGAATAAGGGACTTTAGAGGAATCAAAAGGACGGCTTTTGACGGCAATGGTAATTATAGTATCGGAATAAAAGAACACACTGTATTTCCAGAAATGATCGGAAAAGAAGTTAATCCAATATCTCTTCAGGTTAATATCGAAACATCAGCTAAAAATAACGAGGAGGCCTTGGCACTTCTTAGGGCTATGGGCTTTCCATTTAAGGCGGAGGAATAGATGGCAAGGAAAGCGTTAGTTGAGAAATCTCAAAAAACACCCAAGTTTTCATCTCGAAAGCAAACAAGGTGCAGGATTTGTGGGCGACCAAAGGCCTATTTAAAAAAATTCGAAATGTGCCGAATCTGCTTTAGAGAAAGAGCACAGAAGGGTGAAATCCCTGGGGTAAGAAAGTCGAGCTGGTAAAAACAAAGATTATAAGGAAAAACTAAAAAGAATCAAAAATCTCAAAAAATCAATCGAAAGGAAAAAATGATTACAGATCCAATTTCAGACATGTTAACAAGAATAAGGAATGCTTACGCCGTAGGTAAAGATTCCGTAATTATGCAACCCTCAAAAACAAAGGAATCGATATTAGTTATTCTTAAAAAGGCGGGTTATGTTCAGGGCCATAAAGTCGATGGTCGAGTTCTGACGGTTGTTTTGAGCTATGTTGATTCAAAGCCATCTATTACTAAAGTTGAAAGAGTATCGAAACCCGGAAGAAGAATTTACCTCAAAAAAGACGAAATACCGACGGTTCTTTCTGGTCAAGGTCTAGCGATTGTTTCAACCTCAAAAGGAATGATGACTGGGGAAGAGGCAAAAACCCAAAACTTAGGTGGCGAATTAATTGCAAAGGTGTACTAAGGAGATAAAATGTCAAGAATAGGAAGTAAACCAATTGATTTAACGGATGGGGTTGAGGTTATTGTTAGCTCGGGAACAGTAACGGTTAAGGGGTCGAAAGGCGAACTAAGCTTTAAACCATCAAAAGACCTTTCAATTGATATAAAGGATAATGTTTTATTTGTAACTCCAAGGGACGAGGAGAAAAAAACAAGAGAAGTCCATGGGCTAACCAGAACGTTAATCTCGAATATGATAGAGGGTGTAAAGAACGGGTTTGTCAAAAATTTGGAATTCACAGGAGTTGGTTATCGGGCACAGGTTGAGGGGCGGGACTTGGTTCTTAATCTTGGCTACTCACATCCAATTAGATATACACCCAAAGATGGAATAGAGATAAAGGTTGAAAAAAACGTAATCTCAGTTTCAGGGATCGATAAACAGGCGGTTGGTCAGGTTGCGGCTGAGATAAGATCGTTCAGAAAGCCAGAGCCCTACAAGGGCAAGGGTATTAAATATGAGGGCGAACATATTAGGAGAAAGGCCGGAAAGTCAGCCGCTAAGGGTGCTGCTTAATAGGAGATACGCAAAATGAAAAAAAATCAAAATCGAAAAATTAGAAAAATCAGAGTAAGATCAAAAATTAGCGGTAATGAAAAAATACCTCGACTTTCAGTTTTTGTTTCACTTTCTCATATTAGAGCGCAAATCATAGACGATACGAAAGGTGTTACAATTTGCTCAGCTGACGATTTTTCAATAAAAAATAAAAAGACCAAAACAGAGAAAGCAAAAATTACTGGTGCTGAAATAGCGAAAAAGGCGAAAGAAGCAAAAATTGATCAAGTTGTTTTCGATCGGGGCTATAAATTGTATCATGGTAGAATAAAGGCCTTGGCCGATGCTGCCAGAGATGCCGGTTTAAAATTTTAAGGAGATTAAATGGCAGATTTTAGAAGAGAAAAAGAAAAAGACAATATTGAAGAAAGAGTAATTCAAATAGATCGAATTACTAGGGTTGTTAAGGGTGGTCGAAGATTAAGGTTCAGGGCTATTGTGGCTGTTGGTGACGGCGATGGTCGAGTCGGTTTGGCTGTTGATAAAAGCGGAGAGGTAATCGGTGCAATTGAAAAGGCAACAAGAAAAGCTCGAAAAAACATGATAAAAGTTAATCTTTCCGAGACAACAATAACTCACGAGGTTACCGCAGAGCATGCAGGAGCAAAAGTTTTCTTAAAGCCGGCCCAGAAGGGTACTGGTGTTATTGCTGGTGGCGCAGTTAGGCCAATTTTAGAGGTTTGTGGTATTAAAGACGTTCTTTCTAAAATCCAAGGTTCTAGCTCTAAACTTAACAATTCTTATGCAACCATTGAGGCCCTAGAAATGCTTAGACCAACTCTTAGAAAAAATGAAGAAAAAAATGTAAAAAATTTAAAAAAGACAACAAAAGAAGACAGGTCTAAAGAGATTTCCAAAAAGTCAAAGAAACAAAAAAGTACTAAGAACGAAGGAGCCAAAGATGAATCTCGAAAATCTAAAAAAACTAACAAAAAATAAAAAAAGAAAAGGTAGGGGAATCTCGGCTGGCTCCGGGAAAACTGCCGGTAGAGGAACTAAGGGGCAAAAATCAAGAACGGGTAAAAAACTGAGACCCGGATTTGAAGGTGGTCAGATGCCTCTCATTCAAAGAATTCCTAAAAAAAGAGGATTTAAAACGATAAATCCTAAGGCAGAGACCGTAACAACCGGTATGCTTACAAAAATTAAAGATGGCTCTACCATTACTAATGAACTTCTAAAAAGAGAGGGTCTTATAAAGGGGTCGTTTGCCAAAATTGTTGACAGAGGCGAGGTAAAAAGCAAGTTTAAGGTTAAAGTAAAAATCTCTAAAAATGCTGCTAAAAAAATAAAAAAAGCTGGAGGCAGTGTCGAGCTTTAAAATGAGCAAGATAAAGGAAATAATGAAAAATAAAGATCTTTTAAAAAAGATTCTTTTTGTTGTATTTGTTCTTTTAATATTTCGAGTCGCTGCCCACATACCAATACCCGGGCCAGAATCTGGAGAGATAAAGAAATTCTTAACAGAAGCACTTGGTTCAAATTCAATCCTTTCATTTCTTGATATTTTTTCTGGAGGTGGAATATCTAGGTTCTCTATTGTTATGTTGGGTCTTGGCCCTTACATAACCGCCTCAATCATGATTCAACTTCTGACGATGGTTTTTCCAAAACTTGAGCAGCTATCAAAAGAAGGTGAAGAGGGAAGAAACAAGATTAATCAATACTCAAGAATTCTTGCTTTGCCCCTTGCTTTTATTGAGGGCTATGCCGGAATTCGGCTTTTACAATATTCAACCTCTCAGGCTGGAACAAACTTTTTGGCTAGTCCGTCAATAGCTGAATGGGCGATGATGCTTTTAGCTATCGCCGGCGGAACGATGTTTTTAATGTGGCTCGGAGAGCTCATTACGGAAAAGGGTCTGGGTAATGGCGTCTCTATTATTATCTTTGCCGGAATAGTCGCTGGGTTGCCTCAGACAGTTGGTCAAGCAATCCAAAAAATTATTGTAACGGAATATGACCCTAGCGAGATAGTGACCCAGATTTTTATTTTGGCAGCCGTTTTACTTGTTATTGTGGCTGTTATTTTTATTACGGAGGGTCAGCGTCGACTAACAATCTCTTATGCAAAAAGAATGAGAGGGGCCGCTCTATATGGCGGGATTGATAGTTTCTTGCCGGTAAAGCTAAATATGTCGGGCGTGATTCCTATTATTTTTGCAGGAGCTTTTATGAATATACCTTCGATGATAGGGTTTTTCTCTCAGGCGAAAAATCAAACAATTGCTAGAGCCGCAACCTGGGTACAGGAGACATTTAATCAACAAGGAATTCCCTATGCGGTTTTCTTCTTTATCCTGGTTTTTTCCTTTACTTTTTTCTCAACATTTCTTTATTTTAAGCCCAAGGATGTAGCGGAAAATCTTCAAAAGCACGGCGGTTTTATCCCCGGTATTAGGCCGGGCAATCAAACCGAGAAATATTTAACATGGCTGATCAACAGAATAACTCTTTGGGGAGCTATTTTTCTATCATTGATAGCGGTAATGCCATTTTTGATCCAGATATTTACTAGTATAGATAATGTTATGATTGGCGGAACCGGACTCTTAATTGTTGTTGGGGTTGCAATAGAGATGAAAAATCAAATCGAGGCACAGATAGTAACGCGTAATTATGAGGCGATATAAAACTATTGCAGAATTGTAAATCTTATCGTATAATCATTAAGCACTTAATATGACAGATAATACAAAGGAAGTAGTTGAATTTATAGGGACCGTTCTTGAACCCCTCCCGAACGCAATGTTTCGGGTCGAGATCGAGGGTGGTCACGTTATTTTGGCGCACATTTCCGGTAAAATGAGGATGCATTATATAAAGATTTTACCTGGTGATAAGGTTAAGGTTGAAATGACTCCCTACGATTTGACTAAGGGCAGAATAACACTAAGGATAGACGAAAAGAGAAGGCCAGATGAAGGTTAGACCATCAGTAAAGAAAATATGTGAAAAATGTAAAATTGTTAAGCGAAAAGGTCGGGTAACGGTTATTTGTGATAATCCGAGACATAAGCAAAGACAGGGATAAAGATGAAAGATTCAATTTTTAAAAACTACAAACCAAAGAGTGTTGAAATTGACGGAAATAAAAAGCTAAAAGGTTACCAATTAACTACTTTGGCCTTCGTTTATTCTAATCAAAAATTGGAGGTCTTTTAAATGGCTAGAATTTCTGGTGTAAATTTACCGCTCGAAAAAAGAGTAGAGATCGCTTTGACTTATATTTATGGGATTGGGCTTACAAGTTCAAAAAAAATTCTTAAAGAAGCCGGAGTAGATCCTAATACCAGAGTAAAAGATTTAGCGGAGAGTGAAGTAAGTGCTATTAGATCAGCCATTGAGGGCAAGATAAGAGTTGAGGGTGATGTTCGTCGGGAGGTTACTCAAGACATAAAACGATTAAAAGAGATTGGTTCGTATCGTGGCAATAGGCATTCTTCGGGTCTTCCTGTTAGGGGGCAAAGAACAAAAACCAACGCCAGGACAAAAAGAGGTAAAAAAGTTACTATGGGCTCCGGACGCAAAAAGGCCGCTGAAAAAACCTAAATAGTAGCAATTTTGAATTATTAAAGTTTAATTAATCATAGTGTGGTAGCCGAATTATTAAAAGGAGAGAGATGGCAGAGGCAAAACCAAAATTAAAAAAGAAAAAGCAGAAGAAAAACATTAGTGAAGGAATGGTCTTTATTAGATCGACCTTCAATAATACGCTAGTTACCTTTACGGATCTTGATGGAAATGTTATTGCATCTTCTTCTTCCGGTGCTGTTGGTTTTAAAGGATCAAGAAAGTCAACGCCGTATGCGGCTCAAACTGCTGCAACGACCGCTTGTGAACAAGCAAAGGTTCATGGCTTAGAAAGAGTCGACGCCTTTGTAACGGGAATAGGTGCTGGTAGGGAGTCGGCCGTAAGGGCAATATCAGCAAACGACATTTATATTAAATCAATTAAAGACACGACACCAATACCACACAATGGGTGTCGACCACCAAAGCCAAGAAGGGTATAAATAACGATTAGTGGCTTGGTATTTTAAAAAGCAGCCAGTAGCTAAAAGTTGAAACTATAAGGAGTTTTATGGCAACAGTAGACGCAAAATGCAGACAGTGTCGGAGAGAGGGCGAAAAGCTTTTCTTGAAGGGCGATAAGTGCTTCACGAAATGCACACTAGTTAAGCGTAATTATGTTCCCGGTCAACACGGTCTTTCAAGGAGGGGTAAACCCTCTGATTATTCGGTTATGCTTCGAGAAAAACAAAAGGTGAAAAGAATGTACGGTATGAGAGAAACTCAGTTCAAGAGTTATTTCGAAAAGGCCTCAGCTAGAAAAGGTGTTACTGGTGAGATATTGCTCTCTATTCTTGAATCGCGCTTAGACAGCGTAGTATACAGAATGGGCTTTGCAAGCTCTAGGGCTCAAGCCAAACAGCTTGTTTCTCATGGGCTTTTCTCTGTAAACGGAAGAAAAGTAAACATTCCTTCAATAATATTAAGACCGGGTGATAAGATCTCAGTGATTGAGACCAAGAAAAATAAAAATTATTTTGAAAACCTGCTTAAAACAAAACAAAGAGAAGAAAATAGCTGGGTCAGGGTTAACAGGAAGGATCTCTCCGGCGAATTTATTTCAGCGCCGATAAGAGAGCAGTTAGATCCAAGCATTAAAGAACAGTTAATAGTTGAGTTTTATTCTAAATAGTAGTTATCCAGAGAATACTGGTTAACAAAATGGAAAGGAGCCAAAGGTGTTATACGATATCCACCTGCCGGAACTAAAAAAAATAAAAGAAGAGGGAAATAAGGGAATATTTGAAATTGCCCCTCTTTACCCTGGTTATGGGATGACCCTTGGGAATTCATTAAGGAGAGTAATACTTTCTTCTTTGCCTGGATCCGCGATAACAGCTGTAAAAATTCACGGTGCAGCTCATGAGTTTTCCACTTTGCCAAACGTTAAAGAAGATGTTATTGAAATCATTCTTAATCTAAAACAGCTAAGAGTTAAGCTTCATTCCGAAGAAGAGACCATAACGCTTTCGAAAAGCGGAAAGGGTCTTGTTACAGCCGCTGATATTAAAGAAAATCAAAACGTTGAGGTTGTAAACAGGGATCTTTATATTGCAACTTTGGACAATTCTAAGGCCAAAATTGATATCGAAATAAAAGTGGAAAAAGGTCGAGGGTTTGTGCCTATTGAAAAAAGAGAAGGTGAAAAACTTGGTGTTGGCATGATAGCCGTTGATGCTCTTTACGCGCCCATTAAAAGAGTTAGATATACAGTAGAAAAGACTCGTGTTGGTCAAATGACTGATTTAGATAAATTAGTTTTGGATGTAGAGACAGACGGAACTGTTAGTGCGGAGGCTGCCATTAAGCATGCTTCAGAGATTTTAGTTGATCACTTTTTAGTTTTAACAGACAAAGAAACCGTTGAAAAAAGAAAGAAGATTGTTGAAGAAGAAATTATCGATAATGTTGCGGCGGGTATTTTAATCGAAGAGATTAATTTGTCTCCAAGAACAACAAATGCTCTTTTGAACAACGAACTAAGATCAATCGAAGATGTCTTAAAGATTACGGCAAACGAACTAAAAAACCTTAAAGGTTTTGGAGCCAAGGCCTACGATGAAGTTATCGAAAAAGTAAAAGAGCTTGGCTTTGAGATGAAAAAAGAAGAAGCAGAGGAATAAGAAATGCATCGTCATCAATACAAAGGTCGAAAATTAGGAAGAAAAACAGCACCAAGAAAGGCCCTTTTTAGGAATCTTTCTTCGCAGCTTATTTTGCATGAAAGTATTACGACCACTCTTCCAAAAGCAAAAGAGATTAGGCCAATCATTGAAAAGCTTATTACTAGGGCAAAAAATGATACGGTTGCGAATAGAAGGATAGTGGCAAAATTTTTATCAAATAAAGACAAGGCGCTTGAAAAGCTTTTTGTCGAGCTGGGTCCCCTCTACAAAGAAAGAAACGGTGGTTATACAAGAATAGTGAAGATGGGTAACAGGGCGGGAGATAATGCGGAAATGGCCCAGATTCAGTTGCTGGATACGGAAAAGTTAACTAGGGTGGAGCTAGAAAAAAAGAAAGAAAAATCTACTCCCAAGGAAAAGATAGGGATCAAAAAGGAAGCCACCTCAGAATCAGTAAAAAGAAGCTCACAGAAATCCAAAAAATCAAAGGTTAATTCAAGAGTAAAAAAGGCGGAAAAATAATGAAAACAGATGTTTATAATTTGAAAGATGCTGACAGGAAGTGGTACGTAGTTGATGCGAGCGGTGAAGTTTTGGGGCGTTTAGCGACTCGGGTGGCGGACATTCTAAGGGGTAAAAATAAGCCAATTTACACGCCAAATCTTGATGTTGGAGATAACGTTATTGTTCTGAATGCGGCGAAAGTGGTTTTATCTAGAGAGGCAAAGAAAGGTCAAAAAAAATATTATCGTCATTCTGGATATCCAGGAGGAATTAAGGAAGAATCTTTCGAAGAGGCGATAGCCAAGCATCCAGAAAGAGTTATTGAGTTGGCGATTAAGGGAATGATGCCAAAAAATAAACTTGCTAAGGTTCAAAAGAAGAGATTAAAAGTATATTCAGGTGCCGACCATCCTCATACTCAGGAGCTTTTTTATCTTGAGGGCGCGCCCGAATCGGTAAATAAAAAATAAAGATCAGGAGAAGATAAAGTGTCAGATAAATACTATACGGCAGTCGGAAGAAGAAAAGAGGCCTCGGCTAGAGTTAAGATCCAGCTTGGTAAGGGCAACGTAGAGGTTAATGGAATTTCGGGTACTCAGTATTTTAATAATACTCGTCTCTTTGATAAAACTAAAGCTGCTCTCAAGATATTATCGCTTGAGGATAAATACGATCTTTCTGTAAAAGTAACGGGTGGCGGCAAGAATGGTCAAGCAGAAGCAATAAGACATGGAGTAGCGAGGGCGTTAATAAAAGAAGACGAAACAAGAAAACCAACACTTCGTAAGGCTGGTTTTGTGACAAGAGACCCAAGGGCGAAAGAAAGAAAAAAACCTGGCCTGAAGAGAGCCAGAAAAGCGCCACAGTTCTCGAAACGTTAAAGAATTTTTTAAAAAGCCGCGAAAGCGGCTTTTTAAGTTTGAAAAAAATTAATCCTTAAAATATAATAAGCTTAATGATTGATAGTATTTTTCTTGAATTGGGAGCGATTGTTTTGGTCGCGCTGGTTGTTTCTGGCGTTATGTCTTTTTTAAAGCAGCCGCTAATTATCGGTTACATAATCTCTGGAATTTTGCTCGGTCCATATTTTTTGAATATTACCAAATCCACAGATGCGATTGCCACCTTTTCCCAAATGGGGGTTATTTTTTTGCTTTTTCTGGTTGGTATTGGGCTCAATCCCAAGGTTATTAAAGATGTTGGTAAAGTTTCATTAATAACCGGTATAGGCCAGGTTGTTTTTACCTCAATAGGCGGAACACTAATTGCGCTTGCTCTTGGTTTTGACCTTGTAACATCTATTTACGTCGCAATTGCACTTACTTTTAGCAGTACAATTATTATTATGAAAATTATTTCAGACAAAGATGACCAGGACTCTGTTTATGGTAGAATCGCCATCGGGTTTTTAATAGTTCAGGATCTTGTTGTGATGCTGTTACTTCTAATAACGGCCTCTTTTGCTGAAAGTGGACTCTCTTTGGGTGCTCTCGGACTGCTTGTGATTTTTAAGATTATTCTAATAGGGCTATCCTTAGCGCTGATAGGTCATTATATTTTGCCAAAGCTTATGTCCTTTGCGGCTAAATCTCAAGAATACCTTCTGTTGGTTTCGGTTGCTTGGTGTCTTTTGGTGGCTCTAATATTTCATCAACTTGACTTCAGTATGGAATTTGGAGCTCTTCTAGCGGGTGTAATTCTTTCAAATTCTCCTTACAAGTTTGAAGTCGTTTCAAAGCTTAAGCCCCTTCGTGATTTTTTTATCTTTATGTTTTTTATCTATTTGGGTTCTCACCTGATTTTTTCTGATATCTCTCAATTTATTGTTCCAATTATCATATTTTCACTTTTTATTTTAATCGGCAATCCGATAATCGTAATGACACTGATGGGTTTTTTGGGTTATACAAAGAAAACGAGCTTTTTGGCCGGATTAACGGTTGCTCAAATTAGTGAATTTTCTTTAATCTATATCGCCATGGGCATTTCGGTTGGTCATATTAGTCAAGAAGTTTTGCCACTTGTAACCATTGTTGGGTTAATAACGATTGCCGGTTCTACTTACCTTATGACTCACTCAGGCAAAATTTATTATCGTATCTCAAAATATTTAAAAATTTTCGAAAAAAGAGGAAAGAAAGTCGATGATCTTAAATTCCACGAGGGATCAGAATTTGACGTTATATTATTTGGATACAATCGGATGGGTCGCAACATTGAAAAAGCACTCAAAAAACTAAAAACAAAGTACCTAATAGTTGATTTTAACCCAGAAGTGATTAGGGGCCTTTCGGATCAAAAAGTCGAAAGTCGCTATGGAGACGTTAGCGATATGGAGCTTTTAGATGAGCTAAATCTTTATAAGGCACAGATGGTCGTTTCAACCGTTAAAGATTTTGACACAAACGCCCTAATGATTAAAAAGGTTAGAGAGAGAAATAAGAATATTATTATATTAACGGTTTCCAACCAAGAAGACGAAGCCCTCGAACTTTATAAAAGGGGCGCATCGTATGTTATTTTGCCACATCATCTTGGCGGGTATCATGCATCGCTTATTATAAAGGACTTTGGTTTTAACCAGAAAAAATTCATATCTGAGATGGAGAAACAGATAAAAAGAATGACATTTCTTTACGATGGTTCTTAATTTCTTATGTCAAATATAAAAATTCTTTATGAGGATAACAACATTTTGGCCGTTGACAAGCCGGCCGGATTGTTGGTTTATTCTCCAAAACATTTTAAAGAAGCAGAGGATGCCTTAATTGACCAGGTTCTTTCTTATCTTAACCTCAAAAAGAAAAGTGAAAGAGCCGGAGTAGTTCATCGATTAGACAGGGATACTTCTGGTGTTATTCTTTTCGCAAAGAATAAGGAGGCCGAAACTAAATTAAAAAAAATCTTTAAAGATCGAAAGATTAAAAAATATTATACCGTTCTGGTGAAGGGAAGAATCTCACCAGAAAAAGGAATAATTAATATTCCGCTTGGTAGGGCATCAAAAGATCGCTTAAGGGTAGTCCCAAGTAGCTCTGGTAAGCCCTCAGAGACGCTCTATCGGGTTATCAATTATTTTAAAAGGGAAGACCTAAGTTTGCTTGAAGTTGAGCTAAAAACTGGTCGTATGCATCAAATAAGGGTGCACTTTTCGGCCATTGGGCATCCGGTACTTGGTGACTCAAGCTATGGCGGGAAGTCAGAGAAAATTAATCGTCAATTTTTGCATGCCTCTAAAATTGAATTTATAGATCCTTTCAATGATAAAAACCTTAAAATTAGCTCAAAAATCCCCAAAGATCTGGCCGGTTTTTTTGAAAACCTTATAAGGCAAAATAAAAAATAGATTTAATAATTTTTAGACAGTATAATTTTTGAGTATGAGTAACTATTTTAAAAACGTAGTTGGGCAAAGTAGGTCTACTAAGATTTTGGCGTCTCACCTTGACTCTCGACTTATTTCTCATGCTTATCTTTTTTTGGGACGAGAGGGGGTTGGCAAGGAATATCTGGCTAAAGAGTTCGCTCGTTATATAATTTGTGGCAATAAGGGAGAGGACGACTGTCCATCTTGCGTAAGATTTAAGAAAGGAATCCATCCGGACTTTATATTCATCGACGGCTTCGATGGTATAAAAATTGATCAAATCAGAGAGGTTGTTGAAAGAATAAATCTAACCCCGAGCGTCTCAAAAAAGAAAGTACTTTTAATCTCTGGGGCAGAGAACATCGGAATTGAGGCGGCTAATGCACTTTTGAAAACTCTTGAGGAGCCACCTGCTGATAGTGTTATATTAATAACTTCGAGGTCAGAAAAACGACTCCCAGAGACGATAGTTTCAAGGACTCAGGTAATAAAATTAAACGATATTCCTAAAAATGAGATAGAAAAAGCACTTCTTTATAGCTATCCGAAAGAAGAGATTGAGTCAGTTTTATCTATTTCGGGGGGTAGTATGGGCGAGTGCATTAGATTACTTACAGATAAAAAATATAGATTAAAACAAGAGGAGATCAGAAATGATGTTATCTCTTTTCTAAAAAATAACTCTGTTCTAGATAGATTCAAGATCGTAGAAAAATATGAAAAAAACAAAAGCATAAAAACGTTTTTTTCTTTTTTAACTGATAGGGTTCTGGGCTCACTAATTTCTGACTATGGCGAAAGCACAGAGTTTTCTGAAAAAGATTTAAAGAGTATTTCGGCTTCAAGAAAAAAAATAATAGCTGAAAAGATACTTAAAAATTATCGCAATTTGGATTATAATATTAACCTAAGAATTATATTAGAAGAGATGATTTTGGAGGATTCCCTTAATGGCTAAAGTAGCTGGAGTTAAATTTCCCTATTCATTAAAAATTAATGATTTTCTGTATGATGGCAAATTTTATGTTAATGATTTTGTTGTGGTTGAATCACCCCAAGGGCTAGAGATTGGCCGGGTTGTTTATCTAGAAAAAGATACAGAGGAAGATTCTCAGGGTAAGGTTTTAAGAAAAGCAACCGAAAAAGATCTAAGCAAAAGGGAAGAGCTAGATGAGAGGGCCAGGGATTTATTTAAGGTATTCTCCGAGAAAATAAAAAAACATGACCTAAAGATGAATCCGGTTGGTGTTAGTTTTTCGCTCGATGAATCAGCAGCTGTTTTTTATTTTACTTCAGATGGAAGGGTTGATTTTCGGGATTTGGTGAAAGACATGTCTAGGCACATAAAAAAACAAGCCATAATGAGACAGATAGGTCCGCGTGATCAGGCAAAAATAATAGGTGGTTACGGTCGTTGTGGGCTACCGATTTGTTGTGCGTCTTTTACAATCAACAACGAAAGTATTACCATGGAAGATGTTGAGGGAGCATATGGCATGCCTAAAAATGCCGCCAAAGTTTCTGGTATTTGTGGGCGCCTGATGTGTTGTATAAAATTTGAAGAAATAAAAAAGGAGAAGAAAGGCAAAAAAGAATGACAGAAGCTTTATTGATAATTTTCGCTGCGGGCCTTATCTATTATGTTGCAACACGACTTGCTCCAAAGGGGCTTCTTTTTAAGCTAAAAAAAGAAGAAGAAAGCCTAAGAAAAACAATCAAAGAAAAATTTGACAAAGACACGGATACGAAAGAGATTGATTTGATATCAAGGGGTCAGGTTCAGTTGAATAATGGTCAGCTTTCAATGGCAGAAAAAAGCTTTTTGGAAGCTATACAAATCAATCCCAAAAATAGTAAGCCCTATCACTTTTTGGGTATGATTTATTTAAGACAAAACGAAAATCAAGGCGCCGTTGAGACGCTAAAAAAGGCGACCGAGCTGGATCAGTTAAATGATACTGCTTTGAATAATTTAGGGTTGGCCTTCCATAACTTAAAAAAATATCAAGAGGCCGTTGATGCTTTTGAAAAATCAATTCAACTTAACGACAAAATTGCTCATAGGTATATTAATCTCGGTGTTTCTTATCAGGGGCTAAAAGAGTATGAAAAGGCGGCTCTTGCTTTTGAAAATGCGACTAAAATTCATGAAAATATTGAAAACCTTACCCTTATTGTTAAAAACTATCTAAAACTTAATGATAAAAAATTGGCAGCAAGATCGCTTGAGCGACTTTTGGAGATAGATCCGACAAACGCTTGGGGAAAAAGAATGCTAGCTTCTTTTAAAGATTGACTTTGGGGCCTCATCTAGCTATAATATTTTAGCTTTTTGCCGACGTAGCTCAGTGGTAGAGCAACTGTTTTGTAAACAGTCGGTCATCGGTTCGAATCCGATCGTCGGCTCCAAACAAAAACTTAGCTAACGCACTATTGAAGTTTGACAAATTAGAGTCACTGCCACTTTTATTATTTAGGCCAATATTTATTTTTTGAGGCAGTTTAACTGAAAGGGTCCTGATAATTAGATATTATGATCATTATGGCGAGGTACCGAAGCGGTCAAACGGGGCAGACTGTAAATCTGCTGGCATCTGCCTTCGGGGGTTCGAATCCCTCCCTCGCCACCATTTGGGCTTAAGCCGTAAATGACAAAATAGGATTTTATTTGGGATATTGAGCAATGATTAAAAAACAATATCAATGAATTTAACGATTATTTGTCAATTTTTAAAAAGCAAAAAATTATTAACTCATAAAATTAAATTTTTTGCCCATGTAGCTCAGTGGTAGAGCAACTCCATGGTAAGGAGTAGGTCAGCGGTTCAAGTCCGCTCATGGGCTCCAGTGAAGATAGGTTGTAGTGACAATTTGACGAAAAAGATTGGTTTAATGTTAAAGAATATTGAGAAAGGAAGTGTTTTATGGCCAAAAAGGGAAATAGACAAAAATTTAGATTTAAGTGCGCAGATTGCAACAATCTTAATTATGTTTCAAGAAAAAACATAAAAAACACAACTGACAAGGTTGAGTTAAAAAAGTATTGCAAGCACTGTAAAAAGTCAACTGTACACAAAGAGGTAAAAATAGAGCGCGGCAAAACAAATTAATTACTCCGGGTCGGGAATTATTATTTGTTTTATTTTTCTGGGTTGCAAATTGAAAATTACACAAGAGTAAAGCTTTTAAAATGGGGTATATTTTTAACGGCTAGAGCGTTGGTCTTTAGCCCCGTACCATATATAGGAGTATAGTGTTAACGGTTAGCACGAGGGTCTCCAAAACCCTAAGTCTGGGTTCGAATCCTAGTACTCCTGCCAACAAAAGGTACGGGGCGAATACTGATTAAAAAACTTTTAATAAAATTAATTTTGACAATTTAAAATATATAAATATTTTTGATAAAGAATCTTGACGAACATTAAAGAAGGTGATATGATTCTAATCAGAAAGCCCGAGGGCTTTTTTTAAAAACAAAAATGTTGAAGGTAGTTTTAAATTATTTTAAAGAATCCTGGCAGGAGTTAAGCAAGGTTATTTGGCCAACCAGGAAACAAACACTCGAGATGACCGTCGCTGTTATTGTCCTGGTTTTAGTTATGGGCATATTTTTGGGTGGTATAGATTTTTTGCTTTCTCGGGCAACATCTTTATTAATAGGAGAATAAAATGGCAAAACAACAATCTCAGGGTAGACATTGGTACGCAGTTCAAACATATTCCGGTTACGAGGAGAGAGTGGCCGAGAATCTAAAAGAGAGGATTAAAAATCTTGGCTTGGAAAGTAGTATCTTTGACGTAATTGTTCCCAAAGAAAAAACGATTGAAATACGAAATGGTAAGAGAAAAACCGTCGAAAAGAAAATGTTTCCTGGTTATATTTTGGTTGACATGTCAGTAACTGATGAATCTTGGTACGTAGTTCGAAATACTCCTCAGGTGACGGGGTTTATTGGTGCGGGGATTACGCCCGTGCCAGTAGAAGAGAGCAAGATGAAAGAGGTTAAAAAGAGAATGGGCGTCGAGGAACCGAAATATCAAATTGATCTTAAAAAGGGCGATTTGGTCGCAATTACAGACGGTCCTTTTAAGGGATTCGATGGCTCAGTTGACGAAGTCGATGAAGCAAAAAATAAAGTTAAGGTCTTGGTTTCAATGTTTGGTCGCGAAACAGCCGTGGAACTGGACTCTCTCCAAGTAAAAAAGATGTAAATAGCTTTCAGGCGAAAGATTCCAAGATCAAAACCGATCTTAGATAACTGAATCCTGGTTGCTGCAGTGAAAGGAAAATATGGCAAAACAAGTAAAAACAAAAGTAAAGCTCCAGATTATTGGTGGGCAAGCAAATCCAGCTCCACCGGTCGGAACGGCATTGGGCCCACACGGAGTTGATATGAATGCCTTTTGTCAGGCCTTCAACGAACAGACAAAAGACAAAATGGGAACGGTTCTACCCGTATTGATTACTATTTATGAGGATCGGACTCTTGATTTTATTATCAAAGAACCGCCTGCTGCGGAATTGATTAAAAAAGCATTGGGTATTCAAAAGGGATCAAGCTCGGTAAAAGCTGAAAAGGTCGGAAAGTTAAGCCAGGCCCAACTAGAGGAGATCGCTAAAGCCAAGATGCCAGATTTGAACGCAAACGATATAGAACAAGCTAAAAAAGTAATTGCTGGCACCGCCAGATCAATGGGAATTGAAGCGGAGAAATAACTCTAAATTTATAGTTTAAAACTCCGCCAAAGGCGGTCGTGGGAGATAGTTTAGTCGACTGTCGCTAGCACCACAATCCTTCTACGCAGAAAGCCCGAAGGACAAAGGAGAGAGATGTCAGAAGAAAAAAAGGCAATCAAAAAGACAATAAAAAAAGAGATTGAAGAAAAAAAAATTGTAGCAAAAAAAAAGCATCCAAGAGATACAATCAAAAGGGCTGATAATAAAAAAATATCATCAAAAAAAGACATTAATACCGAGGCAAAAGAAGTAACCCTTAAAACCAAAAATGATCGTAAGGCAAAGAAATATCGAGCCGCGATTAGTAAGATTGAAAAGGGAAGAGAGTATACCCTAGAAGAAGCCGTAAAGATTATCAAAGAAATATCTACCACCAGGTTTGATAGTTCGGTGGAGATTCATCTTAATTTAAACGTTGATACAAAGAATCCTGAGCATGCTCTTAGGGGGTCGGTTTCCTTGCCGGCGGGATTGGGCAAAACCAAGAAAATTGCTGTAGTTTGTGGTGCCGGCAAAGAAAAAGAGGCCAAGGATGCTGGGGCGGCAATTGTCGGCGGTAAAGAATTGATAGAGAAGATATCCAAGGGCGATATAGAGTTCGAAGTATTAGTAGCTACCCCAGAAATGATGCCCGAACTTGCAAAGGCAGGAAAGGTACTAGGCCCAAAAGGACTAATGCCAAACCCAAAGGATAATACCGTAGCAGAGAATATTAAAGCGACGATCGAAGATATTAAAAAGGGTCGGGCCGAATACCGATCAGATAGCTATGGTATTATACATTCTGTTATCGGAAAAGTATCTTTCGACGAGAAGAAGCTATTAGAAAACGTTGAAGTATTTCTATCGGCTATACACAATGCAAAGCCATCATCGCTCAAGGGTACCTTTATCAAGACGATCTACCTGACAACAACCATGGGGCCATCGATTAAAATTAAAGAATAATTTTTTGTCATTCCGGACTTGCCTGCTCGTTCCTTAGCGAAGTGAAGTGGAGATTCGGAGCCTAGGTCCTGAAACGAGTTTGGGAGGACACAAAAAAGACGCTTCGAAAGAGGCGTCTTTTTTGGGGAATACTATTATTACAAATAGTGTGTTGATGCGACAATCTTTTATTGACATAAATGTTCGGGGGGGGGGTATTATTGAGTTAAGCTTAATATAAGGAGTTAGAATGAATGTAGAAATTGGATTGGGCCATAATTCAGATGTCTCAGAGAGTAAGAATCATAAATATAGTGATATTATGGATGCCTTGGTTGATGGCGAATTTGATGAAGTTGCATCCATGCTAGACAGTGCCGACTTAACCGAAGCTGAAGAAAAGAAAGAAATTGTCGAGATGCTTTATAGCGTTGCACACGACAACCCTCATAGAATACATGAATATATGGAAAGATTTTCATTAAGAGAGGGCGACATTTCTAGTGAGGATCTTATTGATTCAATTAAAGATGGTCTGATTAATACTAATGGTTACCTTGATTCTCCTGGTGATGAACATGAATTAAGATGGATTGAGGAAAAGATTAAGGTGGCAAAAAAATATGGAATTGAGAATCCAGAATCGTTAATTGTCGATGATGAATATGTTTTCGAGGCTATTTTTGATTTTTTCCTTAACGGCAGTATTAAACGCGCAGAAGAGTTAATAAATCTTTTTGGACTCACAAAAAATGCTCTCAAGGAAGAAGCGGCGAGGAGGTTTGAGGGTCTTATTATTGATGCTGTCGAGCCAGAAGCAGAGAAATTCAAAGAGTTTGCAGAATATTTTGATATAGATTTAGATGCTTTGCAAAGCACGATTGCTAGACGATATATTAAGCTCAAAGAGGATTCATATTTAAAAGATAGAGCAGAAATGCTTAAGAGATTATATGGGTTATCAGAATCCGAGATAAAGAGAGCAGAAGAAGATCATTATGGAGTCCCTGACGACGAAGATGAAGGTTTCTAGGGCTCTATTTTGGTAGCTTTAAAATGTTTCACAAAAAGGCGTTTTAATTTAAAGCGTCTTTTTGGTCTTGGGATTATTTTCTTATGAACGCTAAGAGTTGAGCCAAATTTTGGTTGTCAGGGTCAGGCCCTAGTAGGAGGGGTGTTATTAGAAAAGATCCTTAGTATCTACTCCTAGTGCATCGGCTATCTTGGATATGCTAACTAGGGTCACATTTCTTTTGCCACTCTCCACTTGAGAGATATAAGTTCTGTCTAATCCGGCCCTAGAGGCAACCTCTTCTTGCGATAATCCAGCCGCTATCCTAGCTGTGCGTATACTCAGTCCAAATTGTCGGCAAGTTTCAGCCGAAAGATCATCTATTTCTACTTGGTCTAAATCTGGCTCAATGTTGGTTTTTTTAGATTGTGGGTTGGTTTCAAAATTTTCCATGTAATAATCTTATCACAAAGCCCTTGTAATCGTTTTTTTTTTTTGAAATAATGAGATAAATAAAGAAAAGAGAGGGGGTGATAAAGAATGAAAAAAGAGCTTATGATAAATTTTTTGGTTGGTACTATTGTTGCAGTTGTCGCCGTTTCTGGGACTTGGCTTGCAATAAACGCAGATATAAACTCAAAGGAACCAATTGGGCAGCAAGAAAGTAACGTTATTGTTGAGGCAGGCCTTTCAGATAACCAAATAGCAATGATTGAAGAAGAGTGTGCCAAAGATTCTGGTATTAATACGGCAAATTTATTCGAATATATTGTTATAAATCGGTATGAAACTAACTATAACGAGTTTGCCCATTGTACTAACGATAAAGGCAATACAGTGTATATGGTAAAAAAAGGATCAACGGATTGGGTAAAATTCTGGGATAATCCAGGTGCGCCAGACGAAGAAACAATAAAAGCATATATAGGTGAAGGGTTGCCAGAAACCTGGTATTAATTTTGATATTAGTCACAAAAAGACGCTTCAAAAATGAAGCGTCTTTTTGATTTGATAACAAATTTGTTCAAAATTAAGCACGTGGCGTACTATAAACTTAACCTTTATTTCTTATGGTTGATTTTGATTCTAGAATTTAAAATTTAAAATCCCCGCCGTTGATCAGCATGTGGATAACTGAACACTATATTAATACAAAATTAAAAATACAAAATAAAAAAGGCGACATAGAGCCAAAAAAACGATTATCTAAAATATGCCAAAAAGTGGCACAAAACTATTGCATTGATTATTTAATAACGTCATAATGGTGGAAAGTGGAACGAAGTGGGGGAAAGTGGTAAATAGTAAGAATCTAAAACCGAACCCAAATCCGAAATAGACGGGGGAATAAAAAGGGATAACTAATCGAGATAAAAAGCGAAGAACTCGCTAATCTCAAAAGGTAAAGAGATGTTTATCGGAGAGTATCAGCACAATCTAGATGAAAAGGGTCGGCTTTCGATGCCGGTTAAATTTCGTGCCAAGATGGCTGGTGGCGCAGTGGTTACCAAGGGTCTTGATAGTTGTCTTTCTGTCTATACTGTTGAAGAGTGGGAGAAGTTGGCCGAAAAACTAGCTGCTCTTCCGTTGACTAATCCTGCCTCTAGGGCCTTTGCTCGCCTAATGTTGGCTGGTGCAGCACAAGTCAATATTGATAAGCAGGGTCGAATAACTCTTCCATCTTATTTGCGAGAGTATGCTGGCCTTCAGGGTCCCGCCGTTGTAGCTGGCCTTTTTAGTAGAGTTGAAATTTGGAGTGTTGATAACTGGAGATCATATAAGAGCAATACGGAAGGTGATGCGTCCGTAATTGCTGAGGAGCTAGAGAATTTAGGCATCTAAACGATGTGTCATCTCGAACTAGACCACAAATCAAGTTCAGGATAACAGCAAAAAAATAGAACCTGTAGAAAATAATATAGCAGGGGGTCCCGAATAACATAGAGTGCGGGGCGAAAAACAAAAACAAAAACAAAACCCTCTAGAATCGAGAATTCAGAATCATCCACGAAACATAAGGCAGGAAACTAAAAGGACCTTGACAACCAATAACAATCAACTTGTCATTCTGAACGTACTGAAGGATGACGATGCGACTTTACAGAGTCGCGGGCAGATAGCTAGTAGCCAGCAGGCACCTAAATCAAAAATAAATCCACCTTTTCCTTGATTTCAATCAAGGAAAGCCCAACAAATCCTACCCAATCCTGAGCATATTTTTTATGTAAAGGAAAAGTTCTATCCGAGCAATCGGATAATTGCAACTTTCGTTGTAATAAAACAAAAACAAAAAGACTTGAAAAGATCTCTCTCAAGTCCTTACCGCGAAAGCGGAAAAATAAGGGCTGACTACTAGCTATCTGCCGTGAGGCAGAG
>DLNA01000029.1 GCA_002476865.1 Patescibacteria group bacterium UBA7522
TAATCCTTTCTTGTTCGTTATTTAGAACATCCCTCCAAATATTGTTAGAGTGATTGTTTTGCTTTTCCTCGAGAAAAAAGCAAAACAAAAAACACGCCCTCCGTGTTTTCGTATATATTATTTTAGGTTTTGTCTAAATCCTCAGTCCATGGGCCTAAGTCCATAGAAGTGATTTTTTAAATTTTTGTTTTTATTTTTTGGTTTATTTACTGCCCTTAGGTTTTAACCCAAAAACATTCAAGTAAATCCAATATATTATAAAAAATAAACAAGTCAAGAATTATTTAATACTAGTTAGTTCTTTTAATTTTGCCGAGAGCCAGCCGGATGAAAAAGTAAGAGACAAAAAACCGATAAAAAGCCACAAATATCCCAAATCAAAACTACCATATCTTTTGATCTCGTACTGAATCTGAATTAAATTTTCAGTAAAATAATCTTTTGGAATAAAATAAACAAAAGACGCAATTAAGGCCATCGCCACAAAAATGAATAAAATGTTTTTCTTCATTTTTCATCCTTTGGCCTAAAAAAAATGGCCTTCACCTAAAGGTGACGGTCATTAAATTTTGGCCGGTTTCACCACTATATCCTCTGCCCTAAGACAGAATCCTCGTTGCTCTAAGGTGACCAATAATGAAACAACGAGTCAAAGATATTCCTGTATTTTAATTTTAATTTGCAATTACGTCATTAAATTATTACAAACACGCCAAAATTGCAATTGGCATAAATCCCAATTTTTCTAAAAATTATTAGGAGACCTATTGCTCTGATTTTTTGGCTAACGATCTGAACAAAACAACACTGACTAGAGTAATTACTAACGAAATTAACCAATAATTGTTACAAAACCAAGTTGCCGTATAATCGCCGTGCAGTAAATAATGTAGAAGCCAGGCCAAAATACCTGCCGCTGTAGGCCAAAGATAATAATACTTTCTTGTTTTACTCTCACGATCAGACCCTTTAACAACTCCCCCCATAAAAGAGTTAACAACAATTAGTCCGATGGTAACGATCCACCACCATGGGCAAACCGTATCCGAAGATCCCTTTACGTCGTCTACCTCTTCTTTTTCGGGCTCATCCTCTTCTCCCAAAACTTCTTCAATCGATTCCTCTTCTTCTAAAACATCCTCTTCTTCGGGCGTAGCTGCCGGAGTTAAATTGGCCACAGGAGTTAGGATTGATCCACCACCAGTATTATCATCTGTATCTTGGTTTGGCCCCTCTTGATTATTTTCTTCTTCGTTATTTTCTTCCTCGGAATAATTTTGTATTGTAACCCTTCTTCCGTGCTCAGTTGGATTACCGATATCGTCATAACATCTAACTAGATAATCATAAAGACCATCTTCCAGAGGACCAAATTCAAAACCAAATATGTCACTCATAATTGAAGATATAAAAGGAATTACACCGCCATCTGTGATTCTTTGCATATTCGTAAAAGGACCACCATTAAGAGAAATTTCGCATCTTTCAATTTCTGTTCCTTCGATTCTAACCTCAAACGAATCACCCTCTTTTGTTGACTCATCATCTGGCGTTGGTGTCTCAAAGACAAACTCAGGCCCCGTATTGTCAACCACAACATTGTGCCAATCAACCGAACCAGCATCTTTATTTCCTGCCGCATCTCTTGCTTCAAGCTTTATGGTATAAAAACCATCCGGGAATTTAGTTGTGTCCCATATAAAATATGGCTCGATATAAGAACTAGAATCATAGACAACACCTGGGCCCCAAACTGTAGCGCCCGAAGAATTAGCAACAACAAACCAATAGCGCCACATATTATCATCGGTCACAACACCTCTAACTTCAACCGAGCCACTAACTTTAACTCCATCATCCGGAGTTAAAATATCAACATCCGGTGCAGTCCAATCCGCTGTGATACTACAAATATTTGACCATTCGGAATAAAGACCCGCCCTATCCAAAGCCCTAACTTTAATATAGTGTATTCCTTCATTCAGGGCGCCGGAATGTTCAGATAAGGTTTTAAAAGTAGACCAGGTAGCCCTTCCTCCGCCCGGCAAGGGATAGTCAATCCAGTAATCATAACCAACCAAGCCGTTTTCTAAATTATCTACCGAGTCCGTCCACTGAACTTTTATTGACTTCGAACTTGTGACAGAACCACAGGACAAAGTCGGATTTTCAAAACCCGTTACCATTGGCGTTGTTGGTGTCGTTGCATCGTAATAATAATGAACCGAATTACTCCACTCTCCGTAATTATTTTCGCAATCCATCGCTCGAACTCTTATTGTTACACCACCCTGCTCTGATGGGGCGGGAATATGATTGCGCCAAGTGACCGAGCCCTCTGTTGTTCGGTAGGGACCTCCAGAAAAAGTATGGCCGTCGTCATAAATATATTCTATTTGATATTGGCAAATACCGTCGCTATCAGTTGACTCCGTCCAGTCATTAAGAATAGGCACCGTATTAAAGTACTGCCCACTCGAAGGGAAAATTATTACTGGTACAGTCGGGTAATCCTCTTCTGGCTCTTCAATTGCTTCGCAGGCGTCTCCAGTTCCATTGCCATCCGTGTCGAGCTGATCTTGGTTTGAAACATCCGGACAATTATCGCAGGCGTCTCCAACACCGTCTCCGTCCGTATCAAGCTGATCAGCGTTTGGCGTGACGGGACAATTGTCGCTATCATCCGGAACACCGTCACCGTCTGTGTCTAAAGGATCTGATTCACAATCCGGAGAGTTTAGAATTGTTACACTAATAGAATAAGAATCTCCCCAGATAGCATTTGGATCAACGGACGGATTGGTTGATGTGTTGGGCCTTGCTGATATATTAACAACGGCCGAATCGTCTAATCCACAAATCCAGCCACCATAATAAGCTGGCTTATTTTTGCTGTTATTATCGCCCAAGAGTGTAAAGGGTAAACCGGTGTCAGTTTCGTAAATAGCCCCATTAACGCTAAACTCCACTGTTCCAACCGCATTACCAACATCAGCTAATATATTATAGCCACTAGCATAAGTTGCGGCGTCAATAATCATGCCATTGGTTAAGACCGAGAATTGTTGAGTTGAGGCGTCGTACAACTTAAAACCGTTAATAACATTGTTTGGATTTTTATTAGTACTCGCATAAACAGAATTTGCCGGAAAAATCCCCAAAAGAAGCTGAGAAATTACAAGTAATGCGGAGATTTTTTTAATTTTTTCTAATAATTTCATTTTCATTTTATCCTCGCTTGCGGCTTTTAACCGCCTAAGTCCCTCCGTTGAACAAATAAAACCGATCACCTTTTCTCCAGCAAAAAATCTGAAGAAAGCGTGACCGGTTTCACCACTTGCTATTTCCCATAGGCACTTGTGACCATCGCTACCGAAAAGCGCACCCATAAGTCAAAGCATTCACATCTATTTAATTTTACAGAATCCGATCTAACTCCTTAGATTATAATCCAAAAAGTTATCCTACCAGAATCTAAATTAAATATATTCCTAATAACACAGTTCGTCAATATAGTTATACACAAAAGCGCTTAAAAGCACTTTTGGGCATGAAATAAATTAAATCTCAATATTTATTCTTTTATTTTATCTTCTTTACTTTAAATCCAGATTTTTTGTTTTTTAGTGCTGGCTTTTTGTCGCTAACCTTTTTAACGGCAAAACCGGCATTATTTTTTGAACTTATGGCCGCCCTTAAAGATGCTTTTTGAAATTTTGCGCTATTTATTTTCGCTTCTTTTGGACTAATTTTTTTTGAAGGACTGGGCTTTACAGGATTTTTCTTTTTGGATTTTAGGGCTTTTTTCTTGTCAGCATCCTTGGTTTTTTTAATCTCTTTTTTGGTTGCGGGCTCTCCGGAATTACTTAAATCCATTGCTAGTTGTCCATCGTTTTTCATTTTAGGAATACTGGCAATCGAAGAAACCTTATCACCGTCACTAAGCTTCATGATTCTTACACCTTGAGTTGCTCGACCCATCTTTGAAACATTTTTTAAAGGTGTTCTTATTATGGTTCCCTTTTCAGATATAACAACCAAGTCGTCCTCTATTGAGTCAGCGATTTGGATACCAATAGTTTTGCCCGTCTTGGGCGTTACCTTTCCTGCCTTAACACCCATCCCGCCTCGATGATGAGAAGAGAAATTTTTAACGTCAGTTCTTTTTCCGTAACCGTTCTCCATTACAACAACTAATTCATCTTTAGCCGTGGCCACATCAAGACCCACCACCTTATCACCTTTTCGGATCTTGATACCACGAACGCCCCTGGCGCCTCTGCCCATTGGCCGAATTTCTTTTTCACTAAACCTAATGGCTTGAGAGTCCTCTGTAACCATTAAAATCTCTTTTGTCCCATCTGTTACTTTGACCCAACCAAGATGCTCTCCTTTAGAAAGCCCCATGGCGATTATGCCTGATTTTCTGATATTGGCAAAAGCGCTTGTAGCTGTTTTTTTGATCGTACCCTGATCAGTTCCCATAACTAAATATGTTTCCTGATTCATATCGGAGATAACCACAAAAGCGGTTACAATCTCTTCAGGAGCTAGCTGTAAAAGATTAACGATCGGGTTGCCCTTGGCTGTTCTTGAGGCCTGGGGAATCTCGTAGGCCTTTACCTGGAAAACTCGACCCTGGTTGGTAAAGAAAAGAACATTGTCATGACTTTCGGCTTCTGACATCATATCGACAACATCTTCGTCTTTGGTAGACATTCCCAAAACGCCTTTTCCACCTCGAATTTGCGCTCTATATGAGCTAGAAAGAACTCTTTTTACATAGTTACTCTTTGTTAGGGTAATAACCACCTGCTCATTTGGTATCAGGTCCTCTTCTTCAAATTTATTTAGCGCTTTTTTAATAATTTTAGTTCTTCTTGGATCGCCATATTTTTCTTTAAGCTCTAAGAGCTCTTCTTTAATAACGCCAAGCATTTTTTCTCGGCTCTCGAGAAGCTCTTCTAGATATTTAATTTTCTTCTGAAGCTCATCGTATTCATCTTTAATCTTTTTTCTTTCAAGTCCAGCAAGAGTTCTTAGGGGCATCGCCAAAATAGCCAGCGACTGAAGTTCTGAAAGTTTGAATTTTTTAATTAAATTAGTTTTTGCATCATCTTGATCTTTTGATTCTTTAATAGTTTTTATAACTTCATCAATTTTATTTAGTGCGATCAAAAGACCTTCTAAAATATGAGCTCTATCTTTAGCTTTTTTCAGTTCAAATTCGGTTCTTCTTTTAACGACATCCTCTCGATGTTTTATAAATTCCTCTAAAATTAATTTTAGAGTTAAGAGTTGCGGGCTAATCTTGTTTACAAGAGCGATCATGTTCATGTGATAAGAGCATTGCATTGGTGTTAGCTTGTAAAGTTGATTTAATACCTTGTTGGGATAAGCGTCTTTTTTAAGCTCAATAACAATTCTAACCATTTGTTTTCTGTCGGATTCATCACGGATATCAGAGATGCCAACTATTTTTTTTGTTTTTACTAATTCTGATATTTTTTCAATTAAAGAGGCCTTGTTAACCTGATAAGGAATTTCTGAAACGATTATTTTAAATTTATCTTTTTTTGCCTCTTCAATTTCGGCCACGGCTCTCATTACAACGCCGCCTCTACCAGTTCCATAAGCAGCCTTAATCTCACCGTTGTCAAATATAACACCACCGGTTGGAAAATCAGGGCCTTTAATGTGTTTCATTAAATCTTCAACCGAAGCATCAGGGTTTTCAATCAAACTGATAACACCATCAACTACTTCCGAAAGGTTGTGGGGCGGGATTTTAGTAGCCATTCCAACCGCAATACCTTCCGTACCATTCAAAAGCAAAGCAGGAACACGAGTAGGTAAAACCGATGGTTCTTTTTGAGTACCGTCATAATTTGGCACAAATTCAACCGTGTTCTTATCGATGTCAGATAAAACTTCATCAGATATTTTGGCCAATCTGGCCTCTGTATAACGCATGGCCGCAGCGCTGTCTCCGTCAATCGAGCCAAAGTTTCCTTGGCCATCCACCAATGTATAGCGCATCGAGAAATTCTGCGCCATACGGACCATTGTTTCGTAAACTGCCGAATCGCCATGAGGATGATATTTACCCAAAACCTCACCAACAACAGTCGCCGATTTTCGATATTTTGCAGTAGAGCGCAAAGCAAGATTGTCCATCGCATAAAGAATTCGCCTATGAACCGGCTTCATCCCGTCGCGAACATCCGGAAGAGCTCGAGCCACAATAACACTCATCGCATAGTCGAGATAGCTTGTTTGCATCTCTTCGTTGATGTCGCGTGGCTCTACTTTCCCAATATCACCCGCTATAAATTTGTTATCTTTGTCATTACTCATATCATTTACCCTATTTTTTCATTATCTATTTTCGCATTATTAAACATCCAAGTTTTTCACGCTTGATGCGTGGGTTTGAATAAATTTTTTCCTTGGCTCGACCGCATCACCCATAAGCATTGAAAAAACTTCGTCAGCTCTTTCGGCATCCTCTGATTTAACCTGAAGAAGAACTCGATTTTCTGGGTCCATCGTTGTCTCCCAAAGCTGATCGGGGTTCATTTCGCCAAGACCCTTGTATCGCTGAATGCTAACTTTTTTTTCTGCCGCCTCTATTCGAGAAACAATCCTCTCCTTTTCCTCTTCTGTGTAAGCATATTGCTTCTTGCCGCCGCTAGTTACGGCATAAAGCGGTGGTTGAGCGATATACAAAAAACCCTTGTCAATTATTTCTGGAAAATTTCGGTAAAAAAACGTCAAAAGAAGAGTTCTAATATGAGCCCCATCAACATCAGCATCGGTCATTATGATTATTCTTTCGTATCTAATTTTTGAAATATCATAGTTGTCGCCTATACCTGTTCCCAGAGCGATTATCAATGTTTTAATTTCATCAGAAGAAAGCATTTTATCTATTCTGGCCTTTTCAACGTTCAAAATCTTTCCTTTTAACGGCAAAATTGCTTGAAAAGCCCTGTCTCTTCCCTGTTTAGCAGAGCCACCTGCCGAATCACCCTCTACGATATAAAGTTCTGACTTAGAAGCATCCTTGGACGAACAATCAGCTAATTTCCCTGGCAAAGTCATCCCCTCCAAAGCACCCTTTCTTATAACCGTATCACGTGCCGCTCGTGCCGCTTGCCTGGCTCTAGCCGAAAGAAGACACTTTCCGACAATTGCCTTGGCCTCGTTTGGATTTTCTTCTAGATAATAAGAGAAGTATTCTGAAACAACTTGCGAAACTTGATTTTGAACTTCAGGCGATCCAAGCTTTGCTTTGGTCTGACCTTCAAATTGAGGATCGGGAAGCTTTACTGAGATAACAGCCGAGAGCCCCTCCCTAACATCATCACCGGTTAAAACACCGTCTGAATCCTTTAAAAGACCGCCCTTCTTTGCATAATCTTTAATACATTTGGTAAGAGCCGTTCTAAACCCCGTTAAATGAGTACCACCTTCTGGAGTTAAAATATTGTTAGCAAATGTCTGGACATTCTCTTTGTATGTAGCGGTATACTGGACCGCGACCTCAACATCTGTCTGTCCAACTGTTTTTTCAACATAAAAAGTATTTTGATTAACTATTTCTTTATTATTATTAAGATGTTCTACATACGACTTAATACCGCCTTCAAAATAATAACTATAACCATCGCCACTCCTTTCATCTGATAATTTTAGGTGAATTCCTTTATTTAGATATGCCTGTTGGCGCAATCGATCCAAAACGGTTTTGTAGCTAAACTCTATCACCTCAAAAATTTCGGGGTCAGGTGTAAAGGTTATGGTTGTTCCCGTATCTTTTGATGGTCCAATCATTTTTAATTTTGAGGCCGGCTTTCCGCCGTCCTTATACTCTTGAACGTAGGTTTTGCCGTCTCTTCTAACCTCCGCCCTTACATAATTTGACAATGCATTAACAACCGAGACCCCCACTCCATGAAGTCCACCCGACTTTTTATAACCCTCACCACCAAACTTACCTCCGGCATGTAGAACGGTTAAAACCGTTTCTAAAGCACTAACACCGGTCTGTTTGTGTTTTTCGACTGGAATTCCGCGTCCATTATCACGAACCGTGACCGAATTATCCTTGTGAATCACAACCTCAACCAAGGTTGCAAATCCAGCCATTGCTTCATCAATAGAGTTGTCTACCACCTCCCAGATAAGATGATGAAGCCCCTCAATGCCGGTGCCACCAATATACATTCCAGGACGCTTCCGAACCGCTTGAAGGCCCTCCAGAACCTGAATATCTTGGGCACCATAATGTTGTGATTTTTTATTTTCCGACAATTTTTTTCCTTTATTAAAACTTTAGATTCAAACAGATTTTAAGACAACCAAAATATTATTCCCCCTCCGAAATTATTTTGATTTCGATAATTCAATAATTATATTTTAGCAAAAATTTGCATCAAAAACAAACAAAATTACCACTACATCCCTGGGCCGCTAGGAGCACCGCCCGGTGGTTGCATCGGTTGATTAATGTTCATTTTTTTTATAATCTCTGAATCTACTACTTCTCTGGGTCTGCCGTTTTTAAGCCGAGAAAGATCAACGATGGCCTTGCCAACCTCAAGATTTTCAGAATAAGGTATTGGGAATAATCCCCTTGCGCTAAAGGGTCTTGTTGGCACGCCATCAACAATTATTTTTAATATTGCATCTCCATTCTCTAATTTAATCAGATCGCTTTGACTAAATTCTGGAGCAAATTGTTTCTCTAAATATTCTGCATCCTCGGCCGAAACCCGAAGGGAAACTAAAGAGCCAACGTTACCAAAAACAGAATCACGAATATCTTCGCGCATCTGAGAAATATACTGATTTGCTACCGTCAGCGAAAGCTTAAACTTTCTAGCTTCCGAAAAAATTTGAGCGATATTGTCTGTCGCAAAATTCTGAAACTCGTCAATATACATATAAAAAGGCACGCGCTGATCGCCCGGCATGCTGGCTCTTCTCATAGCCGCCATCTGAAGCTTTGATATAAAAATCATACCAAGCATTTGCATATTCATTTCACCAATCACCCCTTTGGAAAGCCGCACTATTAAAATCTTCTTGTTATCCATAATCTCATTAAAATTAAAGGATGATTTTGCTTGGCCTAAGATATTTCGCATTGTTGTGTTGGTCATAAAGGCACCAAACTTTCCGACAAAATAACCAAGCATTTCCGATTTGTGATAGTCAGATGTTTGCCCCATTTCATTAATCCAGAAGTTTTTTACAACAGGATCGGTAACATGTCTTAATTTTTGCGCCATATAAGTATCGTCGGTAAAAATTCTAGGGATCTCAATAAACGTTCCTCCTTCTGGATCGGCCATTAAAGCCAGGGCAGCATTTCTAAACCAGTGCTCAAAACGTGGACCCATAATGCCGGTGTGGTTAGGATCATAAAGGCGATAAAGCATCTGAAGCGCCTCTTGAATTACAAAATCTTTCTCCTCAATAGTGTTGGCTTCGAATATATTAAGACCCATCGGACGCTCGGTGTCAGCAGGATCAAAAATTATTACATCCTCGGCCCTCTCTTTTGGAATTCGATTTATAATATCCATCGCATCATCACCGTGAGGATCAATGTAGCAAACTCCGTGTCCAGCCATAATGTCTGAGAGTATTAAGTTCTTAAGATTAACCGTTTTACCGGTACCAGTTTGACCAACAATGTACATGTGACGCAAGCGATCCTCGTCTTTTAATTTAACGTCTTGCTCGATACCGCGAAAAAAAGTTTTCATAAAAATCGTGCCTTCGGTTGGCAAGTTTACTGGTGCTGTAGATGCTTTTGATGACAACCAATTAATCCCCGGTGTTTGGACTAGGGCGTTTGGAAAATGAAAAATTGTTGCCAGCTCTTCGGTAGAAAGAATTAAATTATAACCACGCTGTTTTGGAAAAAGTTTTTCACCACCAAAAACTGTATCATCAAAAAATCTAAAAATATAATTTGTTATAATCTCTTCTTTTTTTCTCTTCTTTTTTGCTTTTTTCCATTTAAAACCATTACTAATCGGCGAACCAAATTGAGTAAAAGCGCTTTTAAGTTGATCGTAAATCAGATTAGCTCGATGATCATCTTTTGCAGAGACAATAACATGAATTCTGGTATCAAAGCCAAATTTGGAGGATTTGCGACTGATATTTTTGGCTAGCTCCTCTTCTTCAGCGGTAACCCGATATGGCTCCGGTGACTTTTGGTTATCACTGTTTCCCGGATTAATTACGTCCTTGGCAAAGCCGGCCAAATGATTATCTTTTTTTTCTGGACCCTTTATGATTTTTTGAGCCGTCTTGTTTATCGCCTTCATACCTTTTGGATTAGTCGGCCGAATTAAAATCTGAAGTGCGGCCCCCTCGTCTTCATCAAGCATGGAAAAAGCATTTGTAATCGCTTCTATTGATTCATTTTCAAGTTCCGGATAGGTTCTAATCGGATAATTAGGATCCCTATAACCATAAATCTCAGCAGCCAAAACACCGTTCATCTCTCTTTCTTTGGAGAAGATATTTGGCTCCTCGGATTCAACCACAGTAGCATCAGGATAATGTGTAGTGATAGTTTTCTCCACAATTGGAACTAAAATCGTGGGAGC
>DLNA01000003.1 GCA_002476865.1 Patescibacteria group bacterium UBA7522
TTTACGATAGTCGATTTGCCAGCTCCTGATTTTCCGACAAGACAAACGAATTCTTTTGGATTTATCTCGAAAGAAATACCATCCAGTGCGGCATCTTTCTCTTTGGTGTATTTTTTTACAACATCTTTAAAGGTTATCACGAACTTCCCCCATTCTTCAGTTTGTATTTTATAGTATTTTGCCCCTGGAAGCAAACATATTTTCCAAGCCTTGATTTTAGAGCCAAGGATCTTAATGTTATTTAAAAACCCTCAAATAAAAATGGTTAAATAAAAAATGAAAAATTAATTCTGATTTCTATTTTGAGTTTTTGAGAAACGCTTCAACAAAAAGATCAAGATCTCCGGCAAGGACTTTCTCTACGTTCGACGTTTCTGCGTTGGTGCGATGATCTTTTACCATAGTATATGGTTGCATCACATAAGATCTTATTTGCGAACCCCATTCGGCGCTAAGGTTTTCGCCTTTAATTAAGCGTATTTCTTTATCTTTTTCGGCCTCTTTAGCGGCCCCAAGTCGTGCTTTTAAGATTTTTAACGCCTGCTCCTTGTTTTGAAGCTGAGATCTTTCGTTTTGACAGCTTACGACGGTGTTAGTTGGAACGTGCGTTATTCTTACGGCGCTATCGGTGGTGTTAACTGACTGTCCCCCATGACCGGATGCCTTAAAAGTATCAATTTTTAGATCTTTGTCGTTTATTTTGACGTCGCTAGATTCAACCTCCGGTATAACCTCTACTAGGGCAAAAGAAGTATGCCTGGCTTTGTCGGCATCAAATGGAGAGATTCTAACCAGGCGATGGACGCCTGATTCTGATTTGAACACTCCGTATGATCGATTTCCTTCTATTTCTACAGAGACGCTTTTTAAACCGGCTTCGTTTCCTGGCGAAACGCTAATAATCTTCGTTTTAAGATTCTTTTTTTCGGCGAATTTTAAAAACATTGAAAGAAGCATTTCGGCCCAATCCTGAGCATCTACTCCGCCAGCACCGGCATAAATAGAGAGGACTGCATTTTTTTCATCGTATTTGCCTGAGTAATAAGTGTCAATCTCTTTTGTTTTTAGCTCTTCTTCAATCTTTTTGTGATTTTTTTCTATCTCTTGAATCATATCTGAATCATCTGTATCAGATATTATCTCCAGTAACTCGCTTACTTCTTTTTCGATTTTCCGCCACGGGTTTATAATCTCTTTCAGGGTGTTTATTTTTTGCATTATTTTTTGAGCATTATCTTGGTCGCTCCAAAAGTTTTCTGATTTTGATTCTTCTTCAAGAACGTCTAGTTCGGATTCTTTTTCGTCTAGCTTTAAAACTAAGATGGCGTCCAAAACTCTCTTTTTGATATCTATAAGCTCTATTTCTAATTGTTTTTTATTAATCTCTTTCACCTCAAAATTTTAACATAAAAAAGAAAAACCCATAAACTTAAAACAAAAATACTCCCGAGCTAGGAGTATTTTTGTTTTTTTTTGGAATGGATTATTTTCTGAACGAACCTAACAATCTTTTCTTTGATCTTATCCAGGCAAGGACACTTCCCGAAATGCTTACTGTTCCGAAGGTGGCTGCCATCGCTTCAAGCGGTCCGGAGCTAGGGAGTTGATCGCCGCCACCGTTTGGGGGCGTAACACCTCTTTCAACTCTGCGATTTCCGAAAACAAAGGTTTGAGTCCTGGCGTCCTCGGTAACTTCTCTTTGTATAGTTATTCCGGTTGTGTTTCTCCATCCTGATTGCAAGATCTCTGTTACGGTATATACACCAGGTTGAAGATTCCCCGTAATTGGTGCGATTCCATTTTCTCCAGTAACGGTGGTTGTTTCGAATCCGTTTGGTCCTGTAACCCTGAATCTCCATCCAGAGAGTCGCTCTTCGTTACTATCCTCGTTACCGTCTCCGTCACGATCGTGGAATTTAACGATCCTAATAGAGATTTCACTAGTTGTGCAAAAGTTAGTTGTATTTACTATTGCGGTGTTATAATATTCGCCAAGTTGATCGGCTCTTACAACACCAACGTTAGTAAACCTGTAATCACCGCATTGTGAAAGATTCTCTGGTACTCTGGCGTTAAATCTTACATAGGCACCAGAGCCAGCACCGTAGTTACCTATGTTTACACCGCTTCTGATTAGCTGGTCTGACAGTTGGTATCCGTTTGGATAGTTAGAGCTTATTAACCTCGCAGAACCTTCAACATAATCAAGGCCAACCGGAAAACTATCTCTAACGATTACATTTGTTAAGCGCTCATTCCCTTCATTTTTTACTGTGATAAGGTAAGCAAGTGTTGAACCCGGCTCGGCGTTTATATTCGTATTCCAGCCATCAGCACCTTCTATCTTTACCTGTTTTGTTATCGAGATAACAGAAGCGGTAACTCTGGCTTGTACATTAATGGTTTCTTGAAAATTCCAACATGGTCTTAATCTTGAAACAGTATAACCAGTTGTAACAACGCTGTCCGGAATCGACTCAATGACCCATCTTGGATTTGCGTTTGTTCCGGCGTTATAGCGCCTTGTTGCGGTGCCGGGGATATAGCTTAAGTTGGTGTCTATTGAGGTGTTAACATTAGCAAGGTCGGTAACAACATTTGTATTTGTTCCGGCTATTCTAGATGTTATTTGATGGGTTTTTGTCTTGGTCCCAGGAATGTTGATCCGAACGTTAACATTTTCGGCTATAAGACCCGAATCGGCGTTTTCGATATTGTGATACCAAGTAGTGATGTTAACAACATCATCAACCCTGGCGTTGATTGTTTTGGCCGGTCCTGTCCCCTGGGTCGCATTACCGATTTCAAGCTTTCCTTCGATTGGTACGTCTGAAGCTGCTCCAATTGGATTAAAGACAGCCGATGTTCCAAGAACACCAAGAGTCGCTATAACAATAGCGGCAATGATGGCTTTTGTGTTAATTAGTAATTTCATTTTTACTCCTTTTACTCTTTCCTTGAGCAAAGATTAATAAATACTTATATAAGATTAACTTATATTAAATTGTGGATGGGGTGGGCGCTTTCGCGCCCACCCCGATCTTGCTAGTCGGGTTCTGGGGGCATTGTCCCTGGCGGGACTTCCGCCAAAGGTGGCGGTGGTGCGGGGGGCTCGCTCGGCGTCGGTGGAGTTAATACCACCGTTCCATCTGGTTGCTCGGTTTCGGCCGGAGGCGTAACGCCTCCGGATCCTGTCCCGGGCGTTCCAGAAGGAGTTGGATCCAGACCACCGATTGGAGCAGTATTCTGCTCCTCGGTGACCCTTTCCGCCGTACTCGGTACATATCCGGGTGTCGCTGGGGGCACCGGCGTCGCTCGCTGATGATCGCCAATTGAGTTGGGGTACGGATTTGTGCCCTTTGCAGATGTCGGAGAGACGGGAGACACTGGATTACCGCAAGAAACCTTCACTGCAATAATCCCCTTGTCGGTTGTCAAGAAAAGAGTGTCTCCTTCCTTGACAACATATCTATTCACCCGATACCACCCGGCATCGTTGATACCGGAGTTGGAGATGATAGTTCCGGGATCAACTTCCGTCTGGAAGCTCTTGCCCAGAACCATCTCATCTGCTGCCCACTTCCTAGTATCTTCGGGGGAGACCCCCACCATCTCGAGAAGCGCTTCACGCATCTCGGAGGTGGCCACATCTTCCCACTGAGTCCACGAATGGACGCCAGCGGGCCACATTGGTTCGCTGTCGACATCGAAGTTTGTCTCAACGTCCTTCGATACCATTGCGTCCTCAATCGGTCCGGAGGACCCTCTCAAAAGAGAGACAACGAAGCCGGCAACAATGATGACAACCATGACGCTGATGACAATCAGTCCGACTCTGATGAATTCAGAGGCCTCCTTGTTGGCGGCCTCCTTTCGATCTCTCTGCTCAAGCTCACTTATAAGTTCTCGCTTGAGCATTTTCTCGCGTCCCTTTTTGGGGGCTGCGTTTCCGTCCCGTGTCATCTCTGACACACCCCCTTTCGTGGGGTCGATTGACTAACAAGTTATAAAGGTTCACGATGGCCTAAGCCATCGGTTGTTTTTGTCCACCTTTTAGGTTGACAGGGTAATATATCAAAAAACGGCTAATTTGTCAAGTATTTTTAAACCTATTTCTTCTCTATTTTCTGAAAAGTAAAAATACAGGGAGTCCCCCTGTATTTTTATTAATTATATTATAACATAATCAGTAAAGTATTTTTTTATTTTTTTATTTTAACACCAAAATTTTCCAATTTTATCTTATGTCTCAAAATCAATTATTTATTAAAAATTCAGAGCTTTTCGATCCTGGTCCATTAGAGCAGATTATCAGTTCTAAATTAATTTTTTAACTATTTTCTAAACGAGAATTTAAACCTTCTCTTTGATTTGGCCCAGGCGAGTAAAGCCCCCGGAATCGAGAAAGAACTAAAAACCATTGCAGCGGTTTCAATTGGGCCGGAAGTTGGTAAGAATCTTTTTGTCTCGCCACCACCCTTTGGAGATTCTGTTTTCTTGACGTTACCGAATACGAAGTTTTGAGTTGCTTCATCTGTTGTTATCTCTCTTTCTATTGAGAGCCCGGTAGTATTCTCCCAGCCGTCTTTTAAAATTTCTGTTACTACATAATTGCCGGGAGCGAGGCCTGCAATTTCAGCAAGCCCATCTTCGTTCGTTACTATAATTGATTCGTAATTATTTGGGCCACTAATTCTAAATTTCCATCCCGAAAGCATATCTTCGTCACTGTCTTTTATTTTATTTTTATTTTTATCAAAAAATTTCATAACTTTAACAGGAACTGTTTCTTGAACAACAATTTTTTTTACATTACCAAACCAAACTGTTTGATTGGAGTTTCTGATTGTAACGTTTTTTATACCTCCGGTCGTAGAATCCCATCCTGATTGTTGACGTTCTGTTACAAGATAAGTCCCCGCCTTAAGACCGCTTTTTTGAGCACTGCCATCCGAAGCGGTTGTAAGAGTGTGGCTTTGGCCGTTACCGTTGATATCAAATACCCATCCGGAGAGCCCAGGTTCGTTTGAGTTCTTAACGCCATCACGATTTAGATCTTCGAATTTGTTAATTGTGATAGTGTAGGTAGGTTCGATGTACTCAACTCCCGGCACAATATTGCCGCACGACTTAATGATTGCATATCTCATAGTGCCGTTTGGATTCATTCTAACAAAGGCCGGTATAGATGAAGAGACAAAGCTAACCGAGGGCGGTCTTAAATACAAAGGATAAGAAAATGCACTCACCTTAGTCGACCCAGGCATATAGCTCCTTCCCATTGAAAGAACATTTGTCGCAACCGTTTTTGTTCCAACTACAACCTTACCGTCTTTGGTGACAGCACCCTCTGAAAGAGAGTCAATGTGAGACAAATCGAATCCGTAATACTTGAAGAGCTTTTGAAGTTCGCTTGCCGATTGGTATGCCTTTACGGTTCCATTTGTTAGTTTTGTTCTGAGCTCTGTTTTTGTTAACGTGCCACAATAAATTACGGCATTGGCATCACAATCCCGGCTGGCGGCATTAATTTTTAAGAACGGAACAAAAAGTAAAAAAGTTAATACTAGAAATATCCCCGTATATTTTTTTAAAAATTTAGCTCTCATTTTCCCCCTTATGTTTGACAACATAATAATGCTATTTAAAATAGTTTTTGTCAACCTAGATTATCCAAATATATATAGAGGCGCCCAATAGAATCATCAGTGTGGCCAGAATGAGATGCATTCTTCGGCCAAGTTTTTCTTGAAAATTAATAATTTTTTCAACGATAATACGATTTGTTGCGAGGGCATAAATTAGAATAAGCGGAGAAACAAACATTAGATTATAGAGGGCAAGGTAAATAAC
The DNA here is from genome assembly GCA_002476865.1 of Patescibacteria group bacterium UBA7522. GTDB lineage: Bacteria > Patescibacteriota > CPR2 > UBA1875 > UBA1875 > UBA7522. The sequence goes on from DLNA01000003.1 coordinate 5,854, forward strand.
GCCGGAGAGAAATGTTTGTCTTGCTTGGAGGTAAGCGATTATCGTAAGGTAAACTGCCCCAGAGCAAGGAAACTCAGTTATCGCTATGAGGACGCCCAGAGCTATTGCGGCGGGAATATCCGCCTTATATGCAATGTCGTTTGCCTTTTGCCTTGCGGAATATGGCATCTTAATATGCGGCGGTAATTCTGGCCAAAAATACTCTTTAATATTAAGCAGTCCAAAGATTATGGCGAGGATAGCACCTATTTTCATGATTAGGTTTGGCGTATCAAAAAGGATAAAGACCTTAAGTAATCCAATTCCGAGTAAAAAATAAGTAACGTAAACAGCTGCTATGTAAAAGATTCCAAAAGTGGCAATTTCTTTTCTGGTTTTTCCGAGAGTAAACATTAGGGCGATATAAATTAAAAGCAAAGAGATTGCACAGGGGTTTAAGCTGTCCAATAGTCCGGTTGTGATTACGAGTGGTAGAGCAATATCCATAATGGTCATTGTAGCTTATTGATCGTATAATTTAAAGTGCCGGTATAAGAAGTAAATAGTTATATTGAACGCTTAAGGGTAGGCCTTGGGGAACCCCAAACTTAGTAAATTAATTTAGCTTATAATTTTTATATGCTTTCTCCTTAATAAGAAATGAACCAAAGAGTCAACAAAAAATACGATTTGCTTTAAAACGGCTTGTTAAGCAGGGAGTTTCCCGATACCATAGAAAAAAACAAGTCCCTTTTTGTTGTTCAACCTCTTGGGCAAGTATTTTTTCGAACTAAAATAATTAAATTTAAAGATGGCCAAAACTCAAAAACATAAAAATCGATTCACGCCATTTTTAGAATATGGTTTTATCTTCCGTGGCACTTTTTATATTTTTTACCGCTACCGCAAGGACAAGGGTCGTTCCGACCAACCTTATTAGAATTTCTAACTTCGATTTTTGAATTCTGATTTTTTGCATCGCTTGATACCCGAAGAGAAGAAGCGTTTGTTCTGAGATTAGTTTTTGTCTCTGGTACTGAGCTGGGTGTTTCGACACTCGTTTTTAATCCCTGATTGTCGGTGGCTGATCTTTGAATTGTAACTTTAAAATAGCTATTAACAATATCGGACTGTATTGCGCCAAGTAGTGTTTGAAACATTCTGTATGCCTCGTTTTTGTATTCTACTAAGGGATCTTTTTGACCATAGCCCCTTAAACCAATCCCCTCTCTTAAGTGAGTGAGTGCGTCTATGTGATTAATCCATAGCATGTCGATAGTTCTTAGATAGATTGCTTTTTCCAGGACCTTGCTAAGTTCTGTTCCCAGTGATTTTGTTTTTTCTTTGTATTTATTTTTAAAGTATTCATAGATTATTTTTACAAGATCTTCTTTTCGGTGATTTTTCTTGATCTCTTCTTCGATTTTTTTATCTAGCTCCAGAATTCCACCAAGGATGGCCAAAATTTTTTCATTATCAATCTCTTCGGTTTTTTCCGAAAAATTTGAGTTTACTAGATTCTCGGCTTCTTCTCTGTAAAAACCTAGTATCTCCTCCGAAAGGTCTTCGTTATTCATTATCATTCTTCTTTTTGTGTAGATATATTCGCGTTGTTTGTTCATGACATCATCATATTCAACAAGATGTTTTCTGATATCAAAGTTCTGGGCCTCAACTCTTTTTTGGGCTTGTTCAAGAGATTTTGAGATAAGCGGATGCTGAATAGGTGTATCTTCGGGAAGTTTAAGCGTTTCCATCATGCCGCCAATGCGCTCTGATCCAAAAATTCGCATAAGATCATCATCAAGAGAAACATAAAATTGAGTTGAGCCAGGATCTCCTTGGCGACCAGATCTTCCTCTGAGCTGATTATCTATTCGGCGCGATTCGTGCCTTTCGGTTCCAATAACGTGGAGGCCACCTAGTTTTTTTACCTCATCAGAAAGAATAATGTCGGTTCCTCTTCCGGCCATATTTGTTGCAACGGTTACGGCACCTTTTTGTCCCGCCTTTTCAATTATTAGGGCCTCTTTTTCGTGATTTTTTGCATTCAAAAGTTCGTGTTTGATCCCCCCTCTTTTTAAAAGATCTGATAATATTTCATTTTTTTCTATCGAAACGGTTCCCACCAGTACGGGTTGTCCTTTTTGGTTTTTCTGTTTTATCTCCTCCACAACAGCGAGAAACTTTGATTTTTCGTTTTTATAAATAACGTCCGAAAAATCTTTTCGAACTAGGGGATTATTTGTCGGGATCACGACTACATCAAGGTTATAAATTTTATGAAATTCCTCGGCTTCTGTTATGGCCGTTCCGGTCATACCCGAAAGTTTTGTATAAAGTCGAAAGTAGTTCTGAAAAGAGATGGTAGCCATAGTAATTGATTCTCTTTTGATCTCAACCCCTTCTTTTGCCTCGATCGCTTGATGTAGGCCCTCGGAATACCTTCTCCCCTGCATTAATCTTCCCGTAAATTCGTCTACGATTACTATCTCGTTATCCTTAACGACATAGTCCTTATCTTTTTTGAATAATGCATGGGCTTTTAGCGCCTGTTCGATGTGGTGAACGTTTTCTATTCCAAAGTCCTCGTAAATATTCTCGACGCCTAAAATTCTTTCTATTTTTTCGATCCCCTCATCTGTTAGCGAAGACGATTTTGATTTTTCATCTATTAAAAAGTCATTGTCTTTTTTTAGATTTTTAACCATTTCGGCAAATTGATAGTATTTATCGGTTGCTTCTTCGGCAGGAGCCGAGATGATAAGCGGTGTCCTCGCTTCATCGATTAGAATTGAATCAACCTCGTCAACAATAGCAAAATGAAGTTCACGCTGAACCATCTGATCAGCCGATTGGGCCATATTGTCTCTTAAGTAATCAAATCCAAATTCGTTATTAGTCCCATAAGTTATGTCTGCCTCATAGGCCTCTTTTCTTGATATTGGTCGAAGCGGTTCAGTTCTTTCATCAAGTGACTCTTCTCGGTTATATTCTTTGTCATACAAAAAGGCAGCGTCATGAACAATGGTAGCCGTTTTGAGTCCCAAAAAATCATAAACTTGGCCCATCCAGCCACAATCTCTTTTTGCTAGGTAGTCATTGACGGTAACGATGTGAACACCAAGCCCAGTCAGAGCATTTAAAGCCCCTGTTAGTGTGGCGACTAGTGTTTTACCTTCGCCGGTTTTCATCTCAGCGATTTTGCCCTGATTTAGAGCGTAACCACCTATAAGCTGAACGTCGTAATGTCTTTGACTGATAGTTCTTCTTGCCGCTTCCCTGGTTAAGGCAAAAACCTCTGGAATATAAGGGCTTAAGATATCGAGAATAACTTTTCTTTTTGATTCTTTGTCTTTTATCCTCTGTGACTGTTTGTTTATTTGCTCTTTAACCTCCCTTGAGATTTCCTGATATCTTTTTTGAATTTTTGCATCGGAAAGCTTTTGAACTGTTTTTTCTTTAGCGTTTACCTCTGCTATAGTTGGTTCAATCTTCTTTATCTCTTTTTCGTTCGGATCTTTAAATATTCTACCTAAAATACCCATATTAAAAACCCCCAAAAGACAAACATTCTAGAATGTTTTTATTCAAAAAAATCAAAGAGTCAAATTTATTACTTACTGATATCACTTTTGATTACCTAATCCCTACCAATAAAGTTTCGTATAATTCTTTGGAATTTATCTAGCTTTCCTCTGTTTTGTTTTGATTTAAGCTTTTCAACCTGAATCTTTAATTTTTGCTCAACATTATCAATGGCGGCAAATTCATCCGGGCCACTTCCTTCTGCAAAAATATTTTTTCCGGGGACTTCGAGCTTAACCTTTGCCATATATGAATGCTTGTCCTTTTTTTCGGACTCATGATTTTCGATTGCGATATCTGCCAACAGTATATTTTTATAAAAATCATCCAGCTTTCCGATTTTTTCTGCTGCATAATCCCTGATTTCATTATTAAGTTCAAAGTGGACTGCTCTAATATTAAGTTTCATTTTAGTTTTTCTCCCCTTTCAATTATTTTTTCAAGAAAATCTCTAATTGCTTGGGATTGGCCAGAAACGATTGGGTCTTGCTTGGTATCAAAGTTTTCCGCAACCAAGCTATTTCCGGCAAGAAATCTCACAAGCTCTTCTTTTGGCGTATTCCGATAGTCCTCTTCTAAGATTTTTAGTGCCTTTTTGTAGCTTTGTTCGTAGACCTCTTCGTAGGATTTTTCTGTTGAATCGTTTTTTCTTAGCTCTTTTTCGGCCAAAGAAAGAAAATCTTTAAGTTCTTCTTCCCATCCTCTTTCGGAATGACTCTCTAATTCACTCATGCTATCTCCTTAAATCCGGTGTATTTTTGAATTGCTTTTGGAATAACGATTCTGCCATCTTCCTGCTGGTTGTTCTCTATAATTGCGATAATCATTCTACCGATTGCAACAGCGGTTCCGTTTAGGGTGTGTACGAAATATTTATTCCCTTCATCGTCTCTATATTTAATATTTAATCGTCTTGATTGAAAATCAACGCAGGTTGAGGTTGAGTGCGTCTCTCGATATTTTTCTTGAGATGGTATCCATGTTTCAATGTCGTATTTTCTTGCAGCCGGGATTCCAAGATCTCCGGTTACCATTTTTGAAACTCTGTAGGGCAAATCTAGTCCGCTTACAATTCTTTCTTCTAGCTCAAGCAAAAAATTGTGCTCCCTATCACTATCCCCTGGCTTTACAAAGCTGAACATTTCGATTTTATCGAATTGATGCACCCTAAATATTCCCGCGGTGTCTTTGCCAGAGGAGCCCGCCTCGCGCCTAAAACAAGTAGAAAATGCACAGTATCTAATTGGAAGATCGCTTTCTGAGAATATTTCATCTTTATGCATGGGGCCAATTGATTGCTCTGAAGTTCCCACCAAAAACATATCGTCTTTCTCTAGGCGATATGTTTCATTTTCGCCACCGTGCTCTAAGTAACCCATGGCAGACATCGAGTCGCGATTTATTAAAACTGGCGGAAAAACAGGATTAAAGCCCTCTTTAATTAAAATATCAAAGGTGTAGTTTATGAGAGCAATCTCTAGTTGGGCAATCTTGCCCTTGAGATATGCAAATCTACTACCGGAAACCTTTGTGGCTCTATCTGTGTCAATATCTTTGGCGAGCTCTAGGTGTGATTTTGGTTTAAACTTAAAAACTCTGGGCTTGCCAACTTTTTTTATTATTTCGTTTTCTGATTCATCTTTGCCGATTTTAACATCATCTCTCGGAATAGCCGGTAGAGAGAGCATTATTTTCTTGAATTTAGCGTCTATCTCTTCATATTTTTTTTCAACGGACTGGAGCTCTTTCTTTGTTTTTTCGAGTTTTTTTAGCTCGCTTGGTGTTGGCTTTTTATCAATTTTAAGCTCGCTCCTAAGAGCATCTCTCTTTATTGATATGGCCACCCTCTCTTCATCGATCTTGAGGAGAGCATCAATATCAACATTATAATTTTTGGCTTTAGCCCCTGATTTGACAAGTTCGGGGTTCTCTTTTATGAATTTAATATCAAGCATCTTAAAGATTATAACGCCTCAGAAGTGAATTGTTAAGTTCAATATTATTTGTTTTTTAAAATCGCAAACACAAATAATTTGCTCTAAAAATAATTATCGTAGAGCTTTTAAGCTAACCAGCGCTTAATTTTCAATAATTTTATAAGAAGCTTTTAAAAAAACCAGCCGAAACAGTGTGGCTAGTTTTTAGATATTTTAACAAAGGGTTTTTGATGATTACAAAGGGGCGCTTTTAGAGCCCCTTTTGGACCCATCCCTGCTAAGGGATTGCCTCTGCACCTATCTTTCCAAAAATAACCCTTAAAATATACGGCATTATAACTAAAAAAATCAATTAAAATTAGTTACTTTAAGTCAAGACGATTTAAAACAAAATCATAATCGAGTGAGGCCAAGAGAAATCCTGCCTGAGGTCCAGAGTCCTTGCCAATAAATATTAAATAAATTGTGCTAAAAATTTCTTTCGGTTGAACACTGAGCTTGTCCTTTATATTAAAAATTTCTTGCTGAAGGTTTTCGCCAGACCACTCTTTTTTTGAAGAAAATATATTTTTAAGTTCGGCTATGATTTTTTTTTGGGTTTCCGACAGCTCGATCTCTGGTAGGGTCTTTTTGACGCTAAATTTAAAAGATTCTGGTGCAAATTTTTCAAGCCAAATGTTTGCATATTTAATTCTTTTTTTTAGGTCTTCTAGCTCAACTTCTGTCAGCTTGCTGCCCTTTTCTTCTTCGGCCATTTTGTTTATATCTACGTTTGGAATCTGAATTGCGTGGGCAACTTTTGTAAACTTCATTCTGTAGCCGTTATTAAAATTATCGCTTATTTGTGAGAGTTCATAAATTTTGGCAAGGTCCGGAAAATCAATCTCTCCTAAATATGCCTTATGAGCTCGGTCGTATTCATCATAAATACTAGCGATTGCCATACCATCCAGATCTAGATCAATAACTCGATTTATATTTCGAATCATTATAAAACGAATCAATTCAGGTGGGAGTGAGTTATATACTTCTTCTGCCGAAATACCGACGCCTTTTGATTTACTCATCTTTTTCCCCTTAAAGATAATGTGTTCGTAGGGAAGATCATATGGAGGATTAACTTTAAAAATTTTTTCACAAAGTTTATTGGCCAAATCTCTGGAGCCACCTGCGCTTGAATGGTCCTTGCCTTCGCCCTCAACATTTATACCAAGAGCCGCAAATTTAGCAGGCCACTCAACTTTCCAGGGGAGTTTACCTGTACCGCCAAAAGGGGAGACCTTTCCGTTGTGGCCGCAGCCCTTTGCCCAATCGACCATACTTTCTTCGCAAACATAACTCACTTCTTCTCCATCCCAGTTATAGGCGCGAGTAGTTCCGATTTTTCCGCATTTTTCACATATTGGCTGAAATGGTATCCAGTCACTTGGCTTTTCGCTGCCGGCGACTTCTTTATAGATTTTTCTTATCTGTTCTGAGCTATCCAGCGCCCTTTTTATGATCTTATCGTATGTGCCCTTTTTATATTCTTCGGAATCTTTAATTTGGATAAAGCTACATCCCAACCCAGTCATCATTTTATAAAGACCGGAGATAAAATAGTCCCCTAAATTACCCTTTCCTTCTGGTGCCGGAATCGTAAAAAAGGGTTTACCCATATAAACTGAGTAAATTTTATCGTCAAGATAACCAGGCATGCCATCCATTGGGTCAAAATCGTTTGAAAAGAAAGTGTACTTAACTCGATGCCCCTCTTTTTCAAGAGCTTTTGCGGCGACATCATGAATAATAGCGCCCCTAAAAGTGCCGACATGAGGAACACCTGAAGGGGTTGCCATATCATCAACCCAAATTTCGCCCTTATGATTTTTAAAATTTTCGGTTAGTGCGTCTATCCAAAGCATGTCATGATTATATAAAATATTTCTAGATTAATAAAGGAATTGAAAAAATCGACTTATTTTAATCGCCGATTTTTTCAAATGATTTCTTAGTTGATTTTTTTAATTTTATATTTGGTAACTCCCGCCGGAACAGAGACCTCAACTTCGTCACCTTCCTTTTTCCCTAAAAGTGCTTTTCCGATAGGAGATTCGTTAGAGATTAAACCCTTCTCTGGATTGGCTTCGACCGATCCAACGATTTTATATTTTAAGTCGGTTGCACTCGTTGAAAGATGTACGGTGCATCCTAGATTGACCGCCTCACATCCGTTGTGGCTGTCCTCGATAATCTCAGCGCTCTTGATAATATGCTCAAGCTCTATAATCCTGCCCTCAACAAAAGATTGCTGCTCCTTGGCGTCTGAATACTCTGAGTTCTCCGAAAGGTCACCGTGTTCTTTGGCAATTTTAATTCTTTCAGAAATCGCTTTTCTCTCCTTAGTTAGGAGACGCTCAAGCTCTGATTTTAGGTTTTCGTAACCCTCTTTTGTAAGATATGTCTTCTCGTTCATTGTTTTTTCCTCTTAACTGCAATCTTTAATAAAAAACATTTTAACTTTTAAAACGTTTTGTGTCAATTAAATTATTCTTTTAGTTTTTTTCTAATAAACTCTGCTAGATCTTTAACATCAACCAATTCTTGCTTCATAGTGTCTCGATCTCTGACGGTTACCGTGTTTTTTTTCGGTGTGTCAAAATCGATCGTAACGCAAAGCGGAGTACCGATCTCGTCTTGTCTACGATAACGCTTACCTATATTACCGTTATCATCAAATTCTGAAACGTATTCTTCTTTTATCTTGTCGTAGATATCTTTAGCTATTTTTACTAATTCGGGTTTATTCTTTAAGAGCGGGAAAACAGCAACCTTAACCGGAGCCAGCTTGCGTGGTATTTTTAACACGACTCTTTTTTCTCCCGAAACATCCTCTTCGGTATATGCAGAACAGATGGTGGCTAAAAAGGCCCTATCAAGTCCGAATGTTGGTTCAAGAACGTGCGGAATGTATTTTTCACCGGTTTGGGTGTCTGTGAAGGAAAGATCTTTGCCTGAACTTTCTTGATGGGTTTTAAGGTCAAAATCAGAACGATGCGCCAAACCAAAAAGTTCAGTAAATTTAAACGGAAAATTATACTCAATATCGATTGTCTTTTTTGAATAATGAGAAAGTTTTTCCTTGGGATGCTCGAATCTTCTTAGGTCCTTCTTTTTAATCCCTAGCTTCATGGCAAATTCCTCTTGTTTTCTTAGCCATTCCTCAAAAAGCGGTTCCCATTTTGTCTTCGGATGAATAAAATACTCAATCTCCATTTGCTCAAACTCACGTACTCTAAAAATAAAATTTCTGGCAATAATTTCATTTCTAAAGGCCTTGCCTATTTGTGCGATTCCAAACGGAATCTTTACCCTCATAGAGTCAATGATTGACTTATAATCAGCAAAAATCGCTCCTGCTGTTTCCGGTCTTAAGTAGACATCTCCGTCAAAACTGTTCATTTCAGTTCTGAACATTGCATTTATGAATCTAACCTCAGTCCAGTCGTTTTTTCCACAAACAGGACATTTTATGCTTTCTTTTTTTATTACTTCATTCATTTTCTTAACATCACCCTCAAAATCTTTACCGATTGACTCTTCGATCAAGTGATCGGCTCGAAATCTGTTTTTACAGTTTTTGCAATCTACAAGGGCGTCATTAAAGCCACTCGTATGCCCTGAGGCCTCCCAGACCCTTGGATTTAAAAGTATCGGTCCGTCAAAGCCAATCATATCGTCCCTTTTCGAAACAAACATATTCCACCAGAGTGATTTAATATTGTTTTTTAACTCTGTTCCATACGGTCCATATGAATACGCATTTGCGAAGCCGCCATAAATCTCACAGGTTTGATAGACAAACCCGCGTCTTTTGCATAAAGATACAATTTTTTCCATTTGATTGTCAGTTTTGTTTTCCAAAATCTAGAACTTCCTCTCTTTGGTATTCTTCGTATTCTTCGCGTGTAATTTTACCAAGTTCAAATAAATAATCCAAGTCCAATAAAAACCTTTGATGATTTTCCTTAAATAAATTAGAGTTTTCTTCTTTTATAATCGAAAGCGTCTGTATCTGCTCCCTTAACCATTCTCCTAAATCTTCTTCCGACATTGATTCACCTTCTGTTCTGCCAAAATAAACACACTCAGGGGCTTCTTCGCCAAGATCCCGATAATCGTTTGCGTCCCAAGAGAGTGCTGCTTTTTTATTTAGATTTTTTTTCATATAAATAACTAAAGATTAAGCGATTTTGGTGTTCTTGGTAGTATATCATAAAGGTATGGTCTTATTAGATAACAAAGTTCGCCATTATACTTTTCGATGCCTGATATTTTTAAAATTTTCTCAAGGTTAGTGTTTTTAAAGATGTCTAGAATTTTTAAGGTATTTTTTGAAACACTTTTATGATCGTTGCATTTATCGGAGCAGTTAACGCAGTTAACCCCCTCAAATCCCCCTTTAAAGCTTTGATTTTCTGAAAGATCCTGTCCACATCTAATGCATTTTTTATAATTAGCTTGATAGCCCAGATAAGATAAAAGAGAGAACTCAAAATAGTATACCAATGTTTCTATTTTTTCTTTATCTGTGGTTGGTAAAATCCTTAAAATTCTAATTAAGAGATTATAGATTTTTTCTGCGCCAGATTCCTCTTGGGTTGTGAGGTCTAGTATTTCACAAAGATAAGCAGCGCTCTTGTAGTTGTTGATATCTTTATATTCAAAGCTAAGCAAGCTGTCTCTTTCGGCTCCCGTTAGTACATAAAAACTTTTGCCGCTTACGATTTGGAATCTGCCAACAGTAAAGGGTTCAACATGAGCCGCCATCTTGCTTTTAATTTTTCTCGCGCCCCTAGCGATAACTTTTATTTTGCCCCGTTCTTTGGAGAATATTGTTAAAAGTCGATCTGCTTCACCAATGTTTTTTCGAGAAATTATGATCCCGTTAATGGTTTCGTTTATCATTTAAAAAAGAGTATCGCAGGATACCCCTCCTTTTAAAAAATATTTAAGCACTTTCTTTAAACGCTTTACCGACCAAACTCTCTTTTTCGTTTAAGGCGTCTTTAACTATCTCTAAAACTTCTTCGGGGGTATGCTCAACTTTAATGAGATATTCAACGGCACCGCTGACAAGTCCCTCCGTTACGTTTTGTGTTTCGCCGTAATTTGAAAGTATAACTACCGGAGTATTTTCGATTAAATTTTCCTTTTTGAGTTTTTTTAGAACTTCAAAACCATTCATAACCGGAAGCATAATATCCAAAAGGATTATGTCTGGATTTTTTGTCTTTGCATACTCATAGCCCTTAGCCCCGTCTTCTGCTTTAATAACCTCAAATCCATTGTTGCTAAACTTTTTTTCATAAAGGTTTATTAGCGCCTCATCATCTTCAACTATTAGAACTTTTTTCGCCCCTTTTGTCATATTTACATTATATTAAAGTTTTTTAAAAAGTAAACCATTTAAATTAGCGTCGATATTTAAATTGATCAAGATAATCAAATTTCTGATCAGTTTTCGGTTCGGTTTTCGGAAGATAATATTCTAAAATATTCGGAAAACCTTTATAGTTTGCCGGCTTTCCGGTATACGGGCTAACCCATGCCTCTGAAATCCCTTTCGGTTTTTTAAAGTTTTCGATTTTTGAGCCCTGGTGGATTTTAGTCATTACCTTATTCCAAATGGGGGCCGCCCCATCGACTCCAGAGACATTTCTCATTATCTCTCGATTGTTATTTCCAACCCAAACGCCGACAGTATATTCGGGAGTGTAGCCGACAGTCCAGTTATCGGCAAAGGAATCGGTTGTTCCCGTTTTTGCAGCAACGGGCCTTTCTCCTAAATATAAAGCCGATCGGCTCCCAAAAACCTGTCTTCTGGAATCATTATCGGAGAGTATGTTTGTCATAATAAAAGCAACTTTTTCGTCGATTGCTCTTTTTTTGATGTGTGGCTGAGAGTAGATTATTGAGCCGTTTGAGTCGTTAATTTTTTGAATTGAATTTAAAAGAGGTCTTTCTCCTAGATTGGCCAATGTTGAGTAAGCGGTGGCCAGGTCGATTAATGTTAACTCCGCTGAACCGAGACCGATTGAAAGACCATAATACCGGTCTTTATCTATTGAATTTATTCCAAGGGATTCAGCGGTACTTAAAACCTTTTCGACTCCCACTAGTTTTGTCATCTCAACGGCAGGAACGTTTAGAGAGTTTTGAAGGGCCGTTCTAACTGTTACGTTTCCTCTGTATCTACCGTCGTAGTTTCTGGGTATGTAAGGGGGAGTGCCGCCGAAATTAACATAGCCATCCCAGAGCAATGAAGACGCCGTGTATCCATTCAATAACCCTGCCGTGTAAACGATTGGCTTAAAGGATGACCCCGGCTGTCTTTTTGCGGTCACAACGTTAACCTTGCTTTTTTTGTAGTCAATGCCACCAACCATGGCAGATATTTCTCCGGACTTATTATTTATAACTATAACTGCCGCGTTGGTAACATTTTTATATTGGAGTGCTTTTATTTGTTCCTTTGCTTCACTTTCAGCAATCTTCTGTATTTTGGGATCAAGGGTTGTCCAAACAACTAGCCCTCCCCTGTCGTAAGCTTCCTGACTGATTTTTTCTATAACGATTTTCTCAACGTAATCAGCAAAATAAGGATATTTTGAGAAGGCGGAAACAGTGCTTGGGTTAAAATATAAAACCTCTGCGGCTGCCTTTTCTGCATCCTCGATACTAATCATTCCAGCGTAATACATTTGGGATAAGACGTATTTTTGGCGTTCTTTCGCAGCATCAAAGTCACCAGAGACGGGCGAGAGCTTGCTGGGTGCAGCCGGAAGACCCACCAGCATACTTATCTCCGCCAAAGACAAATCTTCAATATCTTTGGCATAATATGTTTTTGCGGCGTTTTTTATACCGAGTGCCTGTTCGCCAAAATAAACGTTATTAAGATACATTTCTAAGATTTCGTTTTTTGTTTTTATTCTTTCTAGCTCGTGAGCAAAAACAATCTCTTTAAGTTTTCGATTAAAACTCCTCTCACTTGAAAGATAAAGATTTTTTATTAACTGCTGCGTTATCGTGCTGCCGCCCTGACTATAGCCCGATTCATCAAATAGGGTGTAGATTTTTTCAATCCCACTCCCCTCGCTTGTCTGGTAATTACTATAAGCGGCCCTAAGAAGTCCTTTTGGATCAATTGCGCCATGATTGTAAAAATTTACATCCTCTGATGCAAGAGTGGCATCAATTATATTTTTGGGTATTTTTTCTAGCTTTATGTAAGCGGGCTCTGCCGCACCAAAACTCTCGTAAAATTTTTCACCGTGTATATCTAAAAAAACGTTTTTTGTAATATTATTATTTGGAGTAATGCTTTTAAATTCAGAGGCAAAACTTAAATATGTACCATAAAGAACTATGCTAAATATAAAAATTGATGTTATGAACGCAATCCCAATGGATTTTGTAATTATCAAAAAATATTTTCCGACAGCAGAAAAAAACCCGCCTGATCTTTTCTTGCTTTTTTGATTTTTTACCTTTTGGGGTTTACCTATACTTTTTAATTTAAGCCAAAAGGACTTCATCGCCCTCTCTAACATGATCATCAACTTTAACACCAACCTCTTGACCCTTTTTCGCCTTTTCTAATGGCTTGTGGTCAAGCTGAATCTCTTTAATTTCTTGCTCAAAATCGGTTGTGTAACCCTTGATTTTTACTTTATCGCCGATTTTTAAGTCATCAATTACCTTAAAAACAGCAACGCCTAAATGACCAAAATAATGGGTTATTTCTGCTACTTTTTTATCTGACATTTTTGCCTCCAGTTTTTTAAAATAGATTAATCCAAGCCAGGTATTATTTTGAAAGTTTTAAATATACTGCATAAGTAACAATCGCACCAGAAACTAATATCCATTGAGTTGGGGCAAGCCAAAGGTCCTTGCCAGAAAAAGCGCTATATGTTGCAATTACTAACCCAACCAATGAAAGATACACCAAATAATCAGAATACTTGGAGAGTGTCTTCATCTTCTACCTCCTTTCTAAAGATAACTATTCTGAGTATATTTTACATTCAATGTCTTTACGGAGCAAATTATTGATTTGGCGACATTTAAAATGTATAATCAGGAGCGCAAAAGCAGTTTAAAGCTTGAATTAAAAGGTTAATTTTAAGTTTTAAATTCTAAATTTTAAAATAAATCAGAAAACCAAAACTTATTTTAAATTTCAAATTGTAAATTGATTTAATCGGGAGTAGCCAAGCGGCAAGGCAACAGGTTTTGGTCCTGTGATCGGGGGTTCGAATCCCTCCTCCCGAACCAAGAAGAGCGGAAATCACCAGTGGTGGTTAGCGCTCTTTTTTAGTTTTGAAGGGGATTCGAACGGGTATGCCGATGCTGGGGTCCCCAAAAATCTGCTGATTTTAGGGGCATTTAGGCATACCCCGGCCCGAAGCCCGGCGACCAAGAGAGCCGGGTTGCAAGGCAAGGTCAAATCCCTCTCCCGTCATCTCGCAGCTTTAGCGAAGAATGATCCCAACCAATTAGAGTGCTATCCTCCTACGCTACACTACAGAATAGGCGAGAAGGTGAGCGACATACGACCGTGAAGATGAATTAAAATAAATAATAGATACTAAAAAAGCTAATTTGCTAAAATATTCCTTACGTCCTCCAGGTTTTTGGCAGTCATTAATTTTAGGCGCAGTTCCTTGGCGCCATCAAATCCCCTAAAGTAAGAAGCATAGTGCTTCTTTGATTCTACAATTCCCTTATCTCCCCAAATAGAATTTGCCTTAATGGATAGATCTATCGCTAGCATTTTTATCTCTCTTAAAGAGGGGCCATAATCTTTCTCGTCCTTTATCTCTTTAAAAATCCACGGCCTTCCAAGGGCTCCTCTGCCAATCATTACTCCGTCACAGCTCGTTTTTTGTTTGGCCCTTATCGCTTCTTGCCATGTTTTGATATCGCCGCTACCAATTAATTTTGCAGAAGGTTGATTTTCGAATAATGAAGATTGAATACTTTTAATAATATCCCAGTCAGCAGAGCCGGCGTATCCTTGTCTAACGGTTCTGGGGTGAATAGTAAGTATGGAGATCCCGAGGTCTATCAATCTGGGTGCCAGTTCATAAATATCGTTATGATTATCATAACCGGCTCGTGTTTTAACAGATATTGGTAAGGTTGTTGCTTTTTGGGCAGATTTAACAATATCTAAAATTAGGTTTGGATTTTTTAACAAACTACCACCGCAACCCGATTTAAGAATGTTTTTATCGGGACAGCCCGTATTTATATCAAAACCTAATGGATTTAAATTGTTTTTTTTAATAATTTTAATGGCCTCTTCAAATTTTCCTGGCTCTGACCCTACAAGCTGAATGATATAATTTGTGATTTTTTTGAAATTTAGGATCTTTTCGGCCTCATTCCAGTTATTAATTATGGTGTCCGTGTGAACCATTGGCGTCCACACCAAATCAGCTCCAAAATCAGTGCACTGGGAAGCAAAAGGGTAGGTCGTAATATTTGCCATCGGAGCGAGGACAAAAAGGGGCGTCTTGATGGATGAATCTTGAATTTTAAATTTTGAATTTTGAATCAATGCTTGTAATTTCTAATTTTAAATTATCTTTTTCTTAAAATCGACTCGCATTTGAGGTCTTCTGTAACCCAACCCATCTCTGCAATTTTTTGGCGAAGTTCGTCTGATTTGTTCCAATCTTTATTTTCGCGGGCCTTAAGATAATCATCAAATATTTTTTTTACGTCTTGATCAATGCTTTCGGGTTTAAGATTAAGGCCAAAAACCTTGTCAACGTCATTTATAAAGCCCAATACCTGTCCCTTGTCTGGATTATTAATCTTATTTATCTCGGTAACGAACCCAAAGACAATAGCAGTCGCTTTTGGCGTGTTTAAATCGTCTTCTAGGGCTTTTTTAAACTCGATTTGTGATTTTTCGACAATTCTAGAAATATCCGCTGTGCCACTCAATTGATCTATTCGATATATGAAATTACGAAGATTATTAAGAGTATTCTGGGCGTCTTGAATTGACCTTTTAGTAAAATTTAGCTTGTCACGATAATGTGACTGCAGACAAAGCATTCTAAAGGCAAGTGGTTCAACGCCAAATTTCTCGGAAAGCTCTTCCAAGGAATATAAATTTCCAAGAGATTTGCTCATCTTTTTACCCTCCACCAGAAGGTGTTCGCCATGAAACCAGTGTTTTACGAATTTTTTTCCTGTATACGCTTCTGATTGAGCCACCTCGTTTTCGTGATGCGGAAAAACAAGATCAACTCCCCCGGCATGAATATCAACCGTTTCGCCAAGATAAAGCATACTCATAGCCGAACATTCTATGTGCCAACCAGGACGACCGATTACCCCCCTCGGACCCCTCCAGCTTGGCTCGCCTTCTTTGGTCGCCTTCCAAAGAGCAAAGTCCTGTGCATTTTCCTTCTCGTATTCATCACAAGAAACCCTGGCACCTGATTTTATGCCACTCTTATCAAGATGAGAGAGCTTGCCATAGCCCTTAAATTTATTAACCGCAAAGTAGATAGAACCGTCTTCTGAGGTATAAGCAAAACCGTCACCTATTAATTTCTCTACTATCTCGATCATTTTTTTAATAACTTTTTCATCGGTCGCTTTTGGTACATGATTCGGTTTATGAATATTCAGTTTTTCTAAGTCCTGCCAAAAAAGTTCTTCATATTGTTTGGTGATCTCTTGGTAACTGATCCCTGAGATTTGCGCCTTGTTAATAATTTTATCTTCAATATCAGTGATATTCATTACGTGATTAACTTCATGTCCAAGATAATTCAAGCTTCGCTTAAGTAAATCAACATTAACATAGGTTCTCAGGTTGCCAATATGAGCCCGATCGTAAACCGTTGGTCCACAAGCATAAAGCCCAATATTTTTGCCCCTGATTTCTTCTTTTTCTTTTGTTTGAGTATTATATATTTTCATTAAAGATATCCGCCGGACTGAATTTTATATAGATTCGCATAGATTCCATTCTTTTTTTAATTAAATCACTGTGCTTCCCCGTCTCTACTATTTTACCCTTATCCATGACGACTATCAAATCAGCTCGCATTACCGTTGAAAGCCGATGAGCAATAATTAATGTTGTTCGACCTTTCACCAGCGTCCAAAGAGCATCTTGAATCTTTTGTTCGCTTTCAGAATCTAATGATGATGTGGCCTCATCTAAAACCAGAATGGGTGGATTTTTAAGAAAAGCCCTGGCGATATTAATTCTTTGTTGCTCGCCACCAGAAAGCTTGACGCCCCTTTCCCCAACCACCGTATCATATTTTTTGGGTAACTTTTCTACAAATTCATGTGCGTTAGCAGCTTTAGAGGCGATTAGGATGTTTTTCTTGGGAACCGCCCTTCCGCCATATTTAATATTATTTTCTGCTGTATCATTGAATAAAATTGAGTCCTGCATTACAACTCCAATATTTTCTCTTAAAGATTTTTGCGTAACTTTAGTAATATCTTGATTATCAATTAAAATAGATCCTTTTTGAATATCATAAAATCTTAAGAGTAGCTTAATTAAGGTGCTCTTGCCAACTCCGGATTTCCCCACAAATGCTATCGTTTGCCCGGCTGGAATGTCGAGCGTAAAACCGCTAACTACTTTTTTCTGCTTTTTATCTTCGTAACGAAAAGAAACATCCCTAAAAGAGATGGAGCCCTGTCTTATCTGTAATTTTTTGGCGTTTGGTGCATCTTTTATCTCCGGTTCGGTGTCTAAAAGCTCAAAAACACGACGAACGCTTCTCATGTCTCTCACCACTCGATCAAAAATCCAGGTAAGAGACCATAGCGGCTGAATTGAACGGTTCGTATAAGTAGTAACCAATATAAGGTCTCCAAGAGTTATTTTATTAGTAATTGTCCAATAAGTACCAAGCCCCAATATTGAAATCTGAGCCAAATTTACAACCAAAAACCTTAATAAGTTCATTGAGATTCGCCTAACGGTATACAATAAGTCCAAAAAATTAACCCTAGAAACAATCCTCATAATTTTCCCTCTATGCTTTTCTTCTGTGGCGAATGATTTTATTGTACGTGCATTAATAATCGATTCTGTAAATGACCCAGAGAGCTTCTCGGAAGCGTTTCGATACTTGTCCTGAATTTTGATTAGGTTCTTTGTATGTTTTGTACTAATAAAGATAAATGCCGGAATAGAAACCAGCAATATTAAACCAAAAACATAATTAGTTCTAAACAAAAAGACAGTCGCAACAATTATAAAGATAAACTGAGGCGCAACCTCCATAATTATAGACTCCATAACGCTATTTAAGTCATTAATACCCTTATCAACTCTTTCTTTGATTTTCCCTGTTGAGTTCCTTTCAAAATAACCAAGAGATAGGTTGTGAAGATGTGTAAAAACCTCTTGTGTTAGGATTTTTTTTGATTCAACCCACCATTTAACAACAGCATAGTACTCCCAAGAGTTACTGAGGTCTCGCGCAAAAATAACAGCAGTGTAAGCCAAGACGATATACCAGAAATTGCTGTTTATGGCACTTGATCCACCAGCCAAGGCATCATCAATAAGGTCGAAAAACTCCTTATAAACAAGGGGCTGGATTAAAGAAATTAAGGTTGTTAGTAGCGCCACGAAAATAGCCAGAAAGGTTAACTTTTTATTCTTTGAAGCTAATTTTGCGGCTCGCCAAAAATCTTTCATAAAAATCCTTATGATATTTTAGTTTTATTTGACTTAAAAATAAACTATTTAATAATTTTCTCGACCTTCAAGGGCTCTGGAGAGGGTTACTTCATCTGCATATTCAATATCTGAACCAACGGGAAGGCCTCGAGCAATCCTGGTAACCTTAACATTAAGGGGTTCTAGAAGTTTTTGAAGATACATCGCCGTCGCCTCTCCCTCAACGTTTATATTTGTTGCCAAAATAATCTCCTTAACACTGCTGCTATGAAGTCGATCTAGGAGCTGTTTTATATAAAGATCATCCGGACCGATGCCCTCGACCGGTGAAATTACTCCGTGTAGTACATGGTAAACGCCATCAAACTTACCAGTTTTTTCAAATGCAATAATGTCTAACGGCTCTTCGAGAACCATAATTGTAGTATGGTCACGTCTTGGATCGCCACAAACCGGGCAAGGATTACTTTCGGCCAGATTTGAACATTCGGAACAAATCTGAATATTTTCCTTTAGATCCAAGACAGCTTTGCCCAAAGATTCGGTCCTCTCTTTTGATCCCCTCAGCAAATAAAAAGTAAGTCGTTGTGCCGACTTCGGTCCTATCCCGGGCAAACGACCGAATTCATCGATTAATTTTTGAACTGATTTTGGAATAAGCCTCATAAATCATTTACCATGGACCAACTAATGGTCCATCCTCTCTATTGTGGTATACAGCATTTTGGCACACTCTTCCGCTAATCCATATAGCTCCTCAAATTCCATCTCACTTATCAGCTCTTCATCCTTTGAGAATTCAATAAAGTACTTTAGTTCCTGTAGCGAGCCGTATGACGCTAGAAGAAATTGTCGGTAATGTTTAGTACCTTTTCTTGCAAAACCCTCTATTATATTCACGGGCACCGAGACCGCCGCCCGTCTCATCTGAGACACTAGCCCGTAAAGCTCTTCTTTAGGATACGACTTAGTAGCCCTATATACGTCATGCGCAAGTTTGTCCGATTTCACCACTATGGGATTCTGCGAATGTTTTATATCTCTCATATTTTATATTGGTCCCTGGTCGGTGAGCTTTGAGATTTGTCTACAGCCCAAAACCGCCAAGACCGCCCATATCTTTCATCATTTCGGCAGCAATTTTTTGAGATTTCTCGATAGCCGAAGATACGGCTATTTTTATATCTGACTCAATGTTGTCTAGATTTTCTTTATCAATTTCAACGCTTTGAATCTTTTGCTCGCCGTTCATTATAATTTTAACGGCTCCGCTTTCGCCTTCAACCGTTTGACTTTTCAATTTCTTTTGAATCTCTCTTGCTTTTTTTACTAAATCATAGTTTTCTTTGGCTTTACCAAACATTGACATAATCTCCTCGCTTTCCATTAAAATTTAAAAAATTAGAATCAAATCGCCAGTATATTTTAACCCAAACTTTTATGTCGGTCTATGGCAATTGAGAGTCGGCTTTTGTATAAAGAGTCGCTTGAAGCCCAGCGCTATCAAAATAGATTGCCGAGTCATAATCGTCCCAAATTTTATTGTCCCAATATCCTTTGCCGGACTTGCCTATTAGCCAAACCCTTTCATGTTGAGACACTTGAGATTCGTTTAGAATATATTTTTCTTGTTGATCGTAATAAAGCGAAGTTTCTCCATAGCCATCAACTGGTTCTGACATAAAGTACAAATCCCCGTAACCGAGATAGTAGGATCCATCTAGGTGAGTGTAAAGTTCTCCAGAGACCAAAAGGTCGCCTTCTTGAGATTGTGTTTTTACTGTTTTTGTGAGGGCTTTCATCTGGTGATTAACATCTTTGTGCATATAGTAATTTCCGTATAAAAGAATCCCAACCGCAAAAAAAGCAAAGCCGTATTTAACTTTTTTATTCTTGATTATCGATATTGTTACGCCCCAAATCGCAAAAATCGCAACCGCAGAAAAAGGAAAGTACCGATCTTGATAAATAGGAGTTGCCAACTTAGAGGCGATATAAACCATAACCATCGGTAAAAAGCCGAAAAGATATAGGGATGCTGCGACTTTTCGTTTACTTTTTTCTTTAAAAATATAGACGCCACCAAAAATCGCAATCAATACCAATAATGTCCAGACAATCACGCCAATAATTTTATTTTGATCGTAGAGCTTATCTAGATGAGAATACAAAAAAAACTGAAGGACATTGTTGGGGATGGTTCTAAAAGTAATCCATTCCGGTTTTATCCAATAACTATCAGAGACCCTTGTTACTTGGCTATAAGCAACAGAAAACCAGGGTAAATAGCCAACAAGTAGCGCAACATTAGCAAGCCACCATTTATAATTAAACAAACCTTCTTTTGTTTTTATGGCGCTTAACCATCTAAAGTTCCAAAATCCTTTTGTAAAAAAACTAAAAATTACCCAATGTGAAATAATTACAAAAAAGGCATAGTACTGGGTATACATTGCAGCCAACATCGAAGGCACATATAAGAATAAAAGTTTATAGTTTTTTTCTTTTATGATCTTTACTAGATAGTAAGTAGCCAGGGTTGTAAAAAAAGCCACCACACCATACATCCTTGCCTCTTGGCCAAAACGAACCATAAACGGAGAGAGGGCCGTAAAGAGTGATGCCCAAAAAGCCGCTTTTTCACTCCAAACCTCTTTAATAATCTTAAAAACAAAGTAAACGATACCCAGAGAAAAGATTAAAGACAAAAATCTTATTGAAAACTCTGAAGATCCAAAAATTATCGTCCATGGCTTAGCCATCAAATAATAACCCGGGGGATGAACATCCCGCGCTGTTCTTTCTAGGATTCCCAGAATATCATATTTGAGTAACCACATTGTGTAGCCCTCGTCGTGCCAAATAGATGAGGATGTTATTTTGTAAAGGCGCAACACAAAACCAATTATCAGTGGCCAAAACCAAAGATTTTTAAGCGTAAATTTTTTAATTTTCGAATTCATAATAAAGAGTCCTTCCACCTAGGTCCGATTTAACCGGGCTAAAATTAAACCAATAGCCCTTCTCTAAAAGAGCCCGAATAGCAGAATCATACCAGCCAGCTGTAATGTAAATCTTGTACTTTCCTTCTGGTAAAACAAAATTTTCACTTATTTCGTAGGTCTCGAATTGGGTAATTTTAGGACGATTGCCGTGAGTTAAATACTGAACTGTTTTGAGGCCAAACTCACCTGCGATTACCAGGTTCTCTCTATCTGATGGCGAATTTCTTAAGTCCTGGCCCATTATATACATATCCTCGGCATATGCCTCCCTTGCCTCAACATAAACCGGAAAGTCAATAAAATATTTTTTAAATCCCAGAAAACTAGCGATCAAAAGCAATGACGAGACGACAACCAATGACACCTTTTTGTCTTTTATTTTTTCATATATCCAGCTGAATCCGAGTCCGATCCAAATAAATATCACCGGGATTGCTCCAACTAACCTCAGGGCATGAGGTATTCCTTCGGCAGTTAAAATCATTGGTAAGCTCATCGCTCCAAGCCATGCAAAAAGCAGAAAATGTTCTATCTTCTTAAATTTTAAGGCGGAAAGCACAATTCCAATCCAGAAGATAGCTCCGGTCACAATATCTAACATCGGGCTTCCGCCCAAATTATGTCTGAAGTTTTTGTCTCCAGCGATGTTAAACATTTTTATTTCTTGAATTATGTTATCTAGGAGGGTTTTTATGGCACTTCCATTGTTTAGCTCTGGGTTAAAAATACTCGTTGAGGCCCTGCCAAAAATATCGGCCGGGACATGGACAAAGTGAATCAGCATCGGAATCATTACTATCGTAAAAGACGCTGCCGCCCAAAGAATATTTTTAATGTTCCTTTTAATAAATCCCTTTTCAAAGAAGATCGTCCAAAGCCAAAAGGATAAAAATATAAAAGGCAACATTCTAATAGAAAGATAGGTGTAAAAACCAACCGCCAAGAAAACACCAAAGAGGGCGTAGTCACGCTTTTTCTTTTCACGAAACGCCTTAATGAAATAGTAAAAGATAAGACATAAAACGAGTGGCAGCATTATGGCTCGAAAGCCATTTCTAGAGAATTGAATATGCCAAGCCGAAACAGCTAATGCGGCCGAAGAGAAAAGTGCTACTTTTTTGTTAAATAATTCCTTTGCCAAAAGATAAAGCGCCCAAACACCGCCCGTCCCGACTATAGCTGCCGCTATCCTTAAAGCAAGCGGTGTAAAATACAAAGAATCTATATGAAATGCTTTACCGGCCCAAACAAATACTCCCTGTAAATAAAAAAACAGCGACTCTCTGGGTCCATTTGTGTCATAAACAACCCTATGATCGCCCTCCTCCATCATCCTGATAATATCAAGGCCGTTTGCTGCTTCGTCGGGGTAAAGACCAAAGGGGATTGAATCCAGTTTATAAAACCTTAAAAATGTTGCTGCAAATAATATCACCAAAAGAATCCAGTTGTTTTTTAAAAAATTTTTTAATTTTTGCATTTTTCACACTCCACTTCGTAAATTATAAAATTATTTATATTATTATCGTTGCCGGCAATGTATTTTTTAAAGTCGATAAAAATATCGGAAAGTTTTTCCTCAAACACCTTTGACTCCTTGACAGAAAGTATTGAAAAATTTTTATCTTTTGGGATATCTTTGATATTATTCTCTGAAACACTTCTCATTCTCCACAAATCCGGGCAAACCCTAGATCCCAGATAATAGATTGACTCCTTTCCTGAAGCATAGTATTTTATCTCTTTTGCAAAACCGCAATACTTTGATTCTGCGAAAAATAAAATTAAAAATATTGCGGCAAGGATTGTTAAAAATGTGATTAAAAATCTAGGATTTAAGAGAGTGTTTTTAGGATTATTTTTTATATCGCCCCCTTATCATGTGCCCGTATATCTGAAATATTTCTTTAAATGTGTTTAGCGCATCTTTAAGACCAATATTTGACTCCGCAGCATCATCGAACCAATCAATCGGAACCTCAACGACCTTTAATTTAAACTTTTTAGCTATTACAAAAAGCTCTGTATCAAACCCAAATCCGTCTAGTTGTATTCGCGGGAAAATAATATCAGAGGCATCTTTAGTAAACAGCTTAAACCCACAACGCTGATCCGTAAAACTTTGACCAAGCAGAACAGTAAAAACAAGATTACCGCCCCGGGACACCAACTGCCTAAGTCGCCCCTGCTTAACGGTCGCCGTATATCTTTTTGCGTGGCCAAAAATTATGACATCTAATACGTCCTTAATTCCGCCCAAAACCGCCTTAAACCAATTATTTTGACCCTCAACAACCTTTGATGAATATCTTGTACCGATAATGATGTCGTACTTTTCTGTGTAAGGTAATAGCTTGTCTATCTCCTTAAAGCTGGTAGAATTATCGGCGTCCATAAAAAGCTCCAGGTCAGAGTCGGCGGCCATCATTCCCATCTTAACCGCTCTCCCCTTTCCTATACCCTTTAAATCTTTTGGTGTATCTATCCTTTTATATTTTGAAAGCTCTCTTCCTAATTGATCAGCAACTTCGGGCGATTTATCGGTTGATCTGTCATTTACAAAAATAACATCCACCTCATAATTTATTTTTGGCGAATGTTCTTTTATATCTTTAAACGTTTCTGATAGCTTTTCTTCTTGATTCTTACAAGGAATAATAACCGATAACTTTTTGTCCATTTTTCCCCCTAAAGTTAGTTACTTAATAGGTATAGGTGATGTTTCTGAAAATTCCGCCTGGACGGACTTGGAGTATCGATAGGCAACAAAATACCTGTCAAAATTATACAACATTGAAAGAGAAAAGAAAACCGCCACCAATCCAATCGCAAAAAATTTTGCCTTTTTGTCGATCGGAAAAGTTTCAAACCACTTGGTTAGAACAAGCTCTATTATTAACGCCGAAAAAGTATAAACAACCGGCAACATGCCCAAAAGATCAATTCCGGAGAGCGGCGACCTTAAGGCCGCATAGAAGCTGTAAATCAAAAACCAAACAACCAGAAAAAAATACTTTCGCCTAGAAAGAGAGAGAATAGCAAAAACAAGACCAGCTACGCTTGTAACAAAGATGAGGGGATCCAAGAGCGGTTCGTGACCAACGTTTAGAAAATTTTCCCCTGAACTCTTTAAAAAAAGTAACCCAGGTATCTGGCTAATATTAATGGCTAAATCCTCAAGTGAGAATTTAAAATTATAATAGGATAGGTAGCTAGCAGATCCCAAAGAAAAAGAGACGATATAAGGAGCGATTACGGCAAAAAATCCGACTGTAGCAACAATAAGCTCATCTCTGTACCCAGTAATAAATTTCTTGTTTCTTCTGAAGAAGTAGAAACCTGCCGCCAGAAAAATAAAAGGGGCGAGTAAAAAGGAGGGGCTCGTATAAAAACCGAGACCAGCGATAACGCCAGAGAGTCCAAAAAGCCAAACGCTTTTGGTTCTATAAGCATTTGTTAGGGCGATAAGAAGCGAGACCAGAACGAGCGGTAATAAAACTTCTGGAATAATCAATCTTGAGGCAGAGACATGAAAGGCAGAAAAAGAAAACAAAAGAGCCATAAAGATCGCGATCTTTCTTGAAAACCATTTATAAATGAACACATAGGATAGTAATACTGTTAGACCTCCTATTAGGGCCGAAAGATATCTTAAGCTTAAGACCGAGAGGCCAAAAATTTTACTCCAAAGATAAGACAAATAAATATAAGCGGCATTATAGTAACCGCCCTCTAGCCACATGCTATCTTTTTTAAGATCTTTTATTGCCCTAACTGTTTCGATTTCTTTTTGAGATAATCCGTTCGGTATAACACGAATATTAAAAGTTCTTAAAAAGAAGGCAAATAAAAAAATACCCAACGTTATTAAAAGAATTTGATTATTCTTTAGGTATTCAATGGTTTTTTTTATGACTGGCCTTAATAGTAAAGAAAGTTTCATTTTTTAGTATTAAAGGTCCACTTTCTATAGGCAAAAAAGTTCCAGATAAGAGCCAAGCCGATACCCCAAACCTTTGCCCAGTTATTTATAACAAAAGCTTCAGCAAAAATTGAATCAAGGCCGATAAAACGAACTATAGAATATACCCACTCTCCAGTTATTGTCCACTTGTCTGCTAAAAGCCATATCATAAACGTCTGAATTGCCATCCCAACTAAACTAAAAGAGACAAATTTAAAAAATTCTACAGGGATATCGTCTCTTGATTTGTCTTTAAAGGTCCAGTTTTTGTTCCAAACATAACTATTGATTATCGCTATTGAAACAGAGAATAAGTTAGCGATCACAACATAAACACCAAAAACCGCTGTAAGCAAGTTAAAAACACCAAAATCGATAAGAGTGTTTGAAACACCCACGATACCAAATTTACCTGCCTGTTTTACCGTTTCTTTTTTCATAAATACCCCCTATTAATAAATACCTGGAATTATTCTATACTTCTTGTCGTTTTTTTTCAACCGCTCGAATGTTTTGGGTCTCTTTTTTAAAGTAAAGCTCTGCTTGACCAATTGGACCGTTTCTGTGCTTTCTAATTAGAATGTCCATGATATTCTTTCTTTCAGTATCTTCGTCGTATGCCTCTTCACGATAAACAAACATAACAACGTCTGCGTCTTGCTCAATCGATCCGGATTCTCTTAAATCAGAGAGCTGCGGTATCTTTGAAGGTCGCTGCTCCACTGCTCTCGATAACTGAGAAAGAGCGACAACCGGAACATTAAGTTCTCTTGCTAATCCCTTTAAAGAACGCGAGATGGCGGAAACTTCCTGGACTCGGTTATCAGGGTTATTACCCGACATTAACTGTAAATAGTCGATAATAATTAACCCCAGGCCATGCTCCGACTGAAGCCGCCTTGCTTTTGTTCGCATCTCAAGAACGTTAATAATAGAAGAGTCATCTATAAACAAGGGTGCCTCAGAAAGAGCCCCATAAGCATGATTTATTTTCAGAAAGTCATTGTCGTCTAAGTTTCCAGTTCTGAGTTTCCAAGAATCAATGCCCGCCTCCGAGGCCAACAGCCTGTCAACCAGCTGCTCTTTTGACATTTCTAAAGAAAAAATAGCGACCGGAACCTGGTCTTTGACAGCAACATTGTGAGCAATATTTAAAGCAAAGGCCGTTTTACCCATTGAGGGCCTTCCAGCAATGATCACAAGATCAGACGGTTGCAGTCCCGCCAAAACGTTATCAAGGTTTTTAAAGCCGGTAGAAACGCCTCGTAAGCTCTCCTTATCCTTATGAAGCTCGTCTATACGATCAAAGCTCTCCGCCAAGACACTTTTAAGAGAAATGAAGTTTTCTTTTAAATGTTTTTCAGAGACCTCAAAAATTTTCTTTTCGGCCCGATCAAGAACCTCGCTCGGACTATCACTTTCGTCAAAAGCCATATTAACCACTTCGTTGGCCGTTGTGATTAAGCGCCTTAAAAGTGCCTTATCTGAAACAATTTTTGCATAATTAATAACATGAGCGGCCGAAGGAACAGCGTTTGCCAGCTGGGAAATTAGCGTCGCCCCCCCAATGGCTTTAAGTTTCTTTTTTTCTTCAAGGCGGTTGGTTAAAGTTACAACATCAATTGGCTGATGATGTTCATATAACCAAATCATATTATCATAAACAATTCTGTAAGAATCGTTATAAAAATCATCTGGAATCAAAATATCGGCAACCTTAATAATGGCATCCTTATCAAGGAGTATAGAGCCCAAAACAGAGACCTCGGCCTCTTGATTTTGTGGCGGTATTTTTTCAAGCCCTTTAGGAGAGTTATCCTCCACTATTTAGCTCCCACTCCCCCATTTTTAATCATTAACTACCACCTCTCCACCCAGAATAGATACTGCCTCGTCTGAGCTTTGAGGCAAGGAACCTCTTCCTAAGTTTTCGTTTAAAAGACATCTGACCTGATATCTTTTTCCGTAAACCTTTTCAACTATATCTTCTACTATAATACGATTTTTTGATTCTTCAAGTTTTTCCTTGTGGAATTTATAAGGAAAATTAAGACAGAGGTCATTATCAGTGAAAAGAGGGTTAGCAACCCTTAAAAAAGCATGAAGAGTGTTGTTTTTGGCTTTAACTTCTAGCAAAAAGTGATGCCACTGGCCATTAGTTCTTTTGTCTTTAATTGGTAAATCTTTCTTTTTTACTTCTTTTGTGGGGACTTCTATCTTCTCGGATTTAATCTCCTGACTAGTTGAAGCACCCTCCGATTCAGAAGTATCTATAACAAATATCGAAAGAGCAAATTCCGGATCAATCCCACTCCTAAAGTTTTTCTGAAGCTCGCTAAGACCCCTGGAGAGAGCTGATAGCTTTGATGTTTCTACTGTCGCCGAGATTTGGGCGATATCTTCTAGCTGTTCGGCGGTACCCTCAACTTCGTCTATTCCAACGAGTTTCGCAATAATTATTTTTGAAACCTCTTCTTGAATTGCCCTTGTAAAAATTACCAGATCAAATCCGCTTTTAGCTAACCTGTTGACGGTCTTTAGGGTTTTTTTTATATTTCCGCTTATTAAACTCTTAATAAAACCAAAAACTTCCTTGTGTGGAGCTAGGCCAATTATCTCTACAATATCTTTAGAGCTAATCTCCCTTAAACCCGTGCTTGAAAGTTGGTCAAGGATTGAAAGAGCATCCCTAAGTCCACCTTCTGAGGCCTCTGCAATAAGCTCGAGGGCATCATCTGATGTTTTTATTTTCTCTTTCTCTGTAATAAAATGAAGGCGCGTCACGATATCTTTAAGTTTTATTCTCTTAAAATCGTGCCTCTGACACCTTGAGATTATTGTAGTCGGGACTCTATTTATCTCCGTTGTCGCAAGAATAAAAAAAGCATGAGAAGGGGGTTCTTCTAGCGTCTTTAAAAGAGCGTTAAAGGCCTCTTTTGTAAGCATATGAACCTCATCTATTATAAAAATCTTGTAGGAACTCTCCGAGGGGGCAAATTTTATCTTTTCTCTCAGGTCTCTTATCTCGTCAATGCCCCTATTAGATGCTGCATCTATCTCGATTAAATCGAGCGTGGCATTTTCTTTAATAGCACGACAGCTCTTACACTTACCACAAGCGTTACTTCCGGTCCTTGATTCACAGTTTAAGGCCTTGGCCAAAATTCGAGCTACCGATGTTTTTCCGGTTCCTCTTGGACCAGAGAAAAGATAGGCGTGAGAAACCATATTCTCTTTTAAGGCATTAGAAAGAACACGAGTAATATGATCTTGTCCATATATCTCGCTAAATTTTTCTGGTCGATACTTACGATAAAGAGCAATCTTTTGCATTTCCACCTATCTATTATAGCCAGAATTCAGCGAATGTGTAGACAAAAATATTAATCGAGAGATTGATTGCTTATTCGTACCTCATTGCCTCAAGAGGATCTATTTTAGAGGCCCTTCTTGACGGATAGATGCCGGTAATAAAGCTCAGAATAAGAGCCGAAACAAAAATTACGATAATAAATGATAGTGGTGAATAGAATATCTCTACGGCCTTGTTTCCGGTTGCCCTTGCAATACCAGCGATGAAGCCATTTAATACAGCTCCAACCGAAAGACCCAAAGATATTCCAATTAAACTTCCAGCAACCCCAATAACTAGGGCCTCTGTAATAAAAAGCCGCCAGATATCTCTGCCTGTTGTGCCCAAGATCTTCATAAAGCTGATCTCTCTTGTTTTTTCTAACAAAGATATTGTAAGAGTGTTAAACATGCCCAAAGCCGCAATAATTACGGCGATAGAACCAAAGGCAAGGAGTATTAACTGGAAAATAGAAAAAAATTGGTTTATTTGATCAACAGTATCCTTAAGTGCGGTTGTTTTGTAACCCAGATTTTCAAGCTGTGATCTTGTCTGAGAGGTCGCCTCTTTACTCGAGACCTTAACTTTGGCAGAACTATAGTTAACAAGACCAAAGCTCTTAACCGTTTCTAGCGGAATATACACATAAGGAGCATCATCGTTAGCCATCACCCCAGTCACCTTAAAATCATCTGAAACCCGAATTGGTTTTTCCTCGCCTTCGCCCAAAAGCTCTGAGTTAATGCTAAACGATATTTTAACTTTTTTCCCAACCAGATCTTTAAAATTTTCATAGCCCAACTGTCTAGCGGCCGATCGATTTAGAATGGTTTCTTTCTGAAAATCGTCATCATAAACTGATCCGCTGTCATAAGAGATATCTTCAAGCGAAAGATAATCCGAGTTTCTTCCATAGACAACCCCCTCAACAGAGCTTGTACCCATAGCAAAGCTACCGACTAGCTCGGTCTGGAAAACAACCCTCTCAACATTAGAAAGGTTTTCAAACTTTCTAATTGCTTCCTCATTTATTTTGACAATTTTTGATTTTCCAGGGGTAACATCAATAATCTGTAGCGCTTCAAGGTTTGCTATTTCTTCAGTTGATATTCTTTGAAGACCATAACCCAAAGATACCAAAAACAATATAAAGCCGACACCGATCGAAATACCCGCTATCGTTAAAATTGATCGCAATTTATGTCCGGCGATGTTTTTTAATGCTAACTTAAGAATATAGCGCCTGTTCATTTAAATTCTCACTTCTTCATTTTTATCTTGAGGGATAATATCGCTTTTAATATCTTCATCTACTACATTGACTCGTTTTTTAACACTTGTCTTAATTATTTTTCCATCCTCCATTTTTATAACCCTGGTAGCGTATTTTTCGTAATCAGGATTATGAGTAACCATTATTACTGTTCTTTTTGACTCTGAATTCAAATACTGAAAAACGTACATTAAATCAGAAGCCGAAACAGTGTCAAGATTTCCGGTCGGCTCATCGGCAACAATAATCCAAGGATTGGTAATTAGCGCCCGAACAACAGAGGCGCGTTGTTGCTGACCTCCAGATAGCTCGGCCGGAGCATTTTTTTCAAATTCATCCAAACGAAAAAGTTCAAGAATTTTTCGAGCTCGCTTATTTGCTTGACCTTCTGGAGCACCAAGAACGGCCATTGGTAGAGCAACATTCTCGATTATATTAAGCGATCTAATCCAGTTTGGTTGCTGATGAACAATTCCAAATTTTTTACTTCTGAAGATAGATCTTTCATCCAGTGTCAGTTCAGAATAAATGTCCGCTCCCCTTATTAAGACCTGACCACTGGTCGGTTTTTCTAGTCCAACTAAAGTATTTAAAAGTGTACTTTTGCCACAACCGGAAGGCCCAAAAATAACAACAAATTCTCCGCTGTATATCTCAAGATCAATGTTTTTAAGAACATCAACCTGACCCTTACCAACAACAAAGGACTTGTTAAGGTTTTTTATTTCTATAATTGGTTTTTTAGCTTTAGGAATACTCCCCCCATCTGATTATATTATATTAAAACAAAAACAATCTTTAAACCCCTTTAATTAACCGCTAAACAACCACCCAATCGCACTCTGAAGCGAGTTGATGATTACGTCTAGAACGCCTCTTGAGGCCTGTGGGGTAAGAGTAGCGTGCTCATCACTCTTGCCTTCGTTGGCACTTTTATCCTTGGAAATGATTCTAAAGTGATAAGGCGATGAGGTTTTAAGGTCGGAGATAATAACAACATGGGAGGTTGTTAGGGAGGTGTCCTCTTGAGTGCGATTAGTGTAATTGCCAGAAGAACCGATGCCATATTCAACCTGAGAAGTAGCCGGTTCGTCTGTCTCCCAAGAGACGATGATCTGACCTTTTGCCTCAAGACCAAAACCCTGAATTTCGGTTTCGGTAGTAACGTTTAGAATCTCTGGTGGACGAGTATCAAAATCCGTTCTAACTTTATTGGCATCAGAGACGGCTAAATTACCATAGGCATCCCTACCCTCAACGGTCATTACATAATCAGTGTTATCTTTAAGACCTGTAACCATCATTGAGTGCTTTGTAACTAGTTTTGATGAAGAGACCTCACGAGTATTACCACCGTTTGCTTCACGGTATTTAACAACGCCTGTTAGGGGTACGTTAGAATCCCAGGTGACTTTAAGGGTGGAGGTTGCCATGTTCTTTTGTTGCTCGAAACGGACGTTGGAGA
>DLNA01000012.1:0-3075 GCA_002476865.1 Patescibacteria group bacterium UBA7522
GCAACATTGCTTTTAAAATAACCTCCACTCAAAAGCTCTTCATGGACCTCGTTCTTTATTGAATTTATGTGTTTATAAAAACGATTCTTTAAAGAAGATAAACTAACCTCGTTAGAGCTATTAAAGATTGCGCTAAGCAAAGATCTATCAAATACTTTTTCCGGCAATCTATCCGTGCCGGTTTTGATTAATATAAAGTCCTGCTTTTTTAATAACTTTTTATCTTCTTTTCTGATTTTTAAAAAACCCCTTACCCCAAGGGAGATAATCTGAGCAGAGATATCTTTTGTGTCAACAGTATTATCGAGTAAAGTACCGACCTCAATTGGAGACAATCCCTCTGGGGCCTTATACTCAGGAATAATAGTGCCTCTGCCCTTGGGATCACGACCATGCTTCCACCAATGTTTAATCATAATCAAAAAAACAGCCAACACTAAACCCAAAGCAACTAAAACCATCACAAAAATCAATCCATCAGAGATTCCCGAACCCATAAATCCGGCATCTAATTTTTCAAAAGCACCCGCCGGTACGCCAACCACGACCGTAAGCCCTTCGCTTGGTCGCAAGCTATTGCTGCCAAAGGTTAGCTCATTTTCTTTAACTATAGTGCTTTCACAGTCACTGCTCGACCCATACGCACCCGAAAAACACCTGTATTCAATTTTTGATTCATCTAGTCCCTTAGGTAAGACAACTTTTGCGGATATTTTATTAACATCAACTAGCCAACCGTTGCCGTTAACATCCCAATAAAATTCATCGTGCGAATCAAAGTAGCGTAAGCCACCCCTTACTTTATAGAAAATAATATACTGGACCTGTCCCGAAACAACCTTGTTAGGATCACCTATCTTGATAACAAGATTCCCTTTCTCTGTGTAGCGCTCAAACTCAAGAGCTCTGCCGTTAGAATCGGTAACCCTTAAATCGGAGATGTTAATATAATGAGTGCCTCCATCGTCTAGCGTTTCCCTAATTGGTATATATCTAAAAATTCCATGACGACTCTGAAGACCAAAATCGTACTCTATTTTTTCTGTTACGTTAGTGATACCCGATTTTTCTATCTCGTATATTGCTTCAAAATTATTAATGCTTTCTGCAAAAATTTTTGTTGGCAAAAACAAACAGAAAGCCAAAAATAAAAAATAAAAATACCTTTTCACAATCCAATAATACACCTAAATTACAAAAAATTTAAATTTTCGACTTGCCCTATCAACAAAAAAAACTTATTATTTTAAATAGATTTGATATTATAAACTTAAAAAGGAGAAAAAATGTTGAAAAAAATCAAAGAATTTTTCAAAAAGCTATTCTCAAAAAAAGCTTAATAAACCAAGAAGTTATTTAAAGAACCTCCAAAAGAGGTTCTTTTTAATTAATTAATTTAAACTTTTCTTTTGAAGCACCACAAACAGGGCAAACGTTCGGTGCCTCACCAACATGAGTATGACCGCAAACCTGACAGACGTTATAGTCAATCTCTTCTAAATTTTCTAACTTTTCAAGGGCCTCTTTATAAAGATTCGCATGCTCCCTCTCAACTTCATTGGCCCACTTAAAACCAATTACCGCCTCTTGATTTCCTTCTTCTTTGGCATGCAAAATCATGGAAGGGTACATTTTTTCGGCCTCATGTGTTTCGCCTTTTATGGCACTCTCTAAGTTTTCTTTTGTTGATTTTATCTCACCGACTTTATCAAGGTGAGCCAAAGCATGAACCGTTTCCGCTTCGGCCGTCGCTCTAAAAAGTTTAGAAACCTGAGCCAGCCCTTCTTTTTCTGCTTTTTTTGCAAAAGCCAAATACCTCCTGTTGGCCTCGGACTCTCCGGCAAAGGCCTTTTTTAAGTTTTCGTGCGTATAATTCATTTTTCAATCTCCTCTCCATTTAAGTAATCAAGATAATCGGCCGCATGGCCAATTATTACATAGTCGGCCGCCTCGCCTTTTTCTATTTTTGCTATGTCTTCAACGGCTTTCTTTTTATCAATATTAACCCCGCCAGAGATAACGCCGTCAACAACTAGACCCAAATATGCCTTGGCGTGTTTTATATCCTCGGGCGATAAGTTTGGATATTTAGCTACCTCTGGATCTTTCTTGTGCAGGAATAATTCAAAATTCATATTTTTATTATATCAACTCTAATTTATTTTGACGATATTCTCTGTTAAAATAAGATCATGAAATTAAATATAATCACACATCCAAACCCTCTTTTAAATCAGAGGTCTAAAAAAATTTCGAGAATAGATGACTCTATAAAAAATCTAGCCAAAGATATGGCCGAAACAATGATGGGCTATGGAGACGGCCACGAAGCAGGAGTAGCGATTGCGGCAATTCAGGTTGGTGTGCCTCTTAGGATGACCGTCGTCAAAGACGGTGATAGCTATTTAGCAATAATTAACCCCGAAATTGTAAAAAGATCCGAAGAGCTCTTAGAAGATAACGAGGGCTGCATGAGCGTTCCAAAGAAATACGGCCCCGTCAAGAGATCAAAAAAGATAAAAGTTAAGGGCCTAGATATAAACGGAAAAAAAATCGAGATAAAGGCAGAAGGTTTTCAGGCCAGGGTTTTGCAACACGAAATAGATCACATGAATGGTAAACTATTTCTGCATAAAGTTGCCCCCGAAGACCTTTACACGCTCACAGATGACGGGAAGTTAGTTAAGAGCTAGAAATCCTGTATGCTTATAAAATTAGTAAACTAAACTTCCCCGCCCGTCATTTCAACCGAGCGTAGCAAGTGGAGAAATCTAAGATTTTAATAGAGGCGGTCATCACCAAACCAGACAAAAAAGCTGGTCGGGGGAGAAAAGAAATCGAATCGGCTTGCAAATATCAAGCCAGAACAAGAAATATCAAAACATTTCAACCCAAAACATTTAATAGTTCATAAAGTTTAAAGAATTGGAAATTAAGAATTGATTAAGAATCCAAAATTAAAAATTAAAAATTTAAAAATGCGTGTTGCATTTTTAGGGACACCCGAAATAGGTGCCTCTGTTCTATGCAAACTATTGGAACAAGATATTAAAATAGAGGCGGTCATCACCAAAC
>DLNA01000012.1:3289-5776 GCA_002476865.1 Patescibacteria group bacterium UBA7522
CGAAGCGCTTAGCGTGCCTAAATATGGAATGATCAATTTTCACCCATCGCTCCTCCCTAAATATCGTGGCCCATCACCAATAACGGCTACCATCTTGAATAACGACAAAGAAACGGGCGTATCTATAATTAAAATATCCTCCGAAATGGATGCGGGAGACATNNATCAAAACATTTCAACCCAAAACGAAAGATGAATTAACTGCCATTATAAAAAAATTAAAACCGGATCTTTGTATTGTTGCTGCATACGGAGTAATAATCCCAGACAAAGCACTTAATGTACCTAAATATGGAATGATTAATTTCCACCCCTCTTTACTTCCTAAATATCGCGGCCCCGCACCAATAACGGATGCTATTTTAAATGGAGATAAGGAGACCGGCGTATCGATTATTAAAATATCTTCCGAAATGGATGCGGGAGACATCCTAGATCAAAAAAGAATCACACTAAAAGGAACTGAAGAATATTCCGAATTAGCCGATAAGCTTACCGAGGTTGGCTCAAAAATGATAGCTAGATTAATACCAAAAATTATTAACAATCAAGTAGAATCGATTCCTCAAAATAAAAAAAATGCAACTTTCACTAAAATTGTTAGAAAAGAAGATGGCAAAATAGATTGGCAGAATATGACCCCGGAACAAATTGAAAGAATGTCTCGGGCTTACAAACCCTGGCCGGGAGTATATTCTTTCTGGAACAATAAAAAAGTTGACTTTTCGGATATAGAAATCATTGATATTAATAAAGATTCCAACCTATTTGATAAAAAAATAATCAAGGAAATAAAGCCGGGCTTTATAAAAGTTATAAATAACAAAGTTTTAATCGGAACAAAAAACGGCATTGTTGCGCCCAATAAAATAAAAATCGAAGGCAAAAAAGCACTACCAACAAAAGATTTTATTTGCGGTTACCAAGATTTTAAAGATACCATGCTTAATTAATCTGTTTATTTTAAGATATATAATGTAGATTATGGATAAAATTGACCTTTTCGAAAAACTGGTTAGGGTTCTGGCGATCAAGCCATTTAATGAAAATGAATTTTGCCTCGAAGAGGCAGAAGTTGTAATCAAGTAGGAAAACAAAAACGACATTACCTTTATAGGCCAGCATGGCTATTTTGAAGATGTTCTAGACACGGTTGGACAAAGGATTGCAAACTTAAAATTAAATACAGGATCTCTTTATATTTATATAAAGGGCGATAATTCAAAAAAAAGAATTGAAAGGAATTTGCTAAAAATCATTCTAAACGTTGACCATATTTATATTTATAGGAGAAGCAAAAGATTGGAAAATAAGTGACCCAAAAATTGATTTTTTGAAAATTGAAAATATTTTCCATGATAACCATCAACGATTTATAATATTTAGAAGCCCGTCTTACAACGTTGCTATGACCGCAAGAAAAACCAAGTGCAAAAAAAAATAGAAAAGATTGCATTGAAGGAGCGCTAACAAACAAAAAAGACGCTGTCTCTTTTCTTGCCCAGATATTGGAAACAAAGATATATTCCCAAAAGCAGTAAGGCGGATGCTAGCCCAAATTAGTTTGGAATTTTTATGGCTATTTTTTTTCTAACTTACTCTGACGATAAAGCATATAGCTACCAGTTAGGGCAAAAATTTCACCTAAATAAAGCGTTTCCGGCCCAGAGCTATTTAACTTTTCTTTTTTTAGAACTGAATTAACTGGAACACTCGCTTTTTCAACCCGTCTTTTTACAATAACTATTCTCGAGCTCTCTTCTCTGCCTTCGCCAACCACAACCTTAATCTGGTTTTCGCCAATCTTTAGTGGAACCTCCACCGAAAAATCTCCGTTTCTGTCTGATTTAGCTTTCACCTCGGCGATTACTACCGGTTTATTTCTTTTTGTATGGCCTTCAAAAACAATACTAGATTCATAAACCTCTATCCCAGATTCAGGTCTGGTTACTTCAAATGCCAGTGGCTTTATGCTGTCTTGCCGGTAATTATAAATGCCAATAATCGAGCCAACAAAAATTACAAAAAAAATAGCTACCGTTAAATAGTGCTTTAATTCAAGTTTTTTTATTCGCTCTTTAAAATTTGATGCTAACATTTTCTCCTTAGATAAGAGCAAGCTCCAGCAAAAAGGGACGAATCCTTAGAACTAGAAACAAACTCTTATCTAAAAAGGAAAGATTATAATTCACAATTTGAATTTATGAATTTGAAATAAAATAAAAATTTAAAATTATTAATTTAAAAATTATTTCGAACTTCAAATTTCAAACTAAAAATTGTTTTATCTTTTTAAGATATAAAAGGTCCAAACCGGAAAGGGCTCAATGTAGCGGCGAAGAAGCTGTGGGATCATTTTAAAGCGTATCCCGCTTTTTTTGATACGTAGCAGATTCCCTTAAAAAGAAAATCTTGTATCCTTCGCTACCCCCTTGGCACATCCCCAGTAAGGACCCTCAACAAAATGCAATTATTATCCGATGTAAT
>DLNA01000012.1:6000-12245 GCA_002476865.1 Patescibacteria group bacterium UBA7522
AGGGTCGGCTCTTTCGAGCCGACCCTAATCCTTACAAGGTACGATCCTCCCCTTCTTACACTTTCCCGAAGTTGCCCATTCAATGCACCTAGGGTCTTTTGTGTCCTCGGGGTGCCTCACCTCGCAATCGCCACAGACCCGATCAATGCGCTTTGAAGCAGCATAGGCCACAATTAGCCAAGTCGGGAAGCCCGTTACGAAAGAGGCGAGAAGCCAGATTGCTCTCTTTTCGGAAGACATCTATCTCACTCCTTCCAAAGAACGTTACAGAGACAAACCCCCTCTAGAGCCATAAAGACGCTTGGCGACTCGGTACACCTTATCACCGATCCGAAGCGACAAACGATGAAATGATGATCATCTTTTAGTATTACCGCTTCGGCCCCACTTACAGGACAGATGTAGATTCCAAGGTAATTGAGCTCCGATCTTCTTGAAATGGGAACAAGATTCAGAATCTCCCGAACACGTGTCGGAACCCTTTCGCTTCTTATCACCTCATGGACGTTCATCTGGGGATCCTCTCGTTTTTTCGGATTTTGATATTTTAAAACTTATTTTCAACTTAATCAAGTTGAAAAACTTTGATATAATCAGCCGGACAATGATTAAAAAACCAGAGTTAATTTTACCAGGCGGAGATCTTCCTAGAACAAAGATCGCCCTCGATTTCGGCGCTGATGCTGTCTATGTTGGCCTGAATAAATATTCCCTCCGAAAAGGTGAGGTTCGTTTTGATATACATGAAATCGGTGAAGCGATTGAATATGCACACTCTTTGGGAAAAAAAATCTATGTGACTTTCAATATTTTTGCTCATAATGAGCACCTCAAAGGAATCGAGAAAGATATGAAAGAAATTGCCACACTTAACCCTGACGCTTTTATTATGGCTGACATCGGCGTGATTCAAATAGCCAAGAGGATTGCCCCAAAGGTTCCGATTCACATTTCAACTCAAGCCAACACCACCAACATTGAAGATGTAAGATTTTGGCGGTCAATCGGAGCTAAAAGAGTGGTCCTGGCCCGAGAGTTAACGTTAAAGGAGATCGCAGAAATCCATAAAGCGGCCCCAGAGATTGAACTTGAAGTTTTTACCCACGGCTCAATGTGTATCGCCTACTCGGGTAGATGCCTACTTTCAAATTATATGACCAGCCGTCATTCAAATCTTGGCGATTGCGCCCAACCATGTAGATGGAACTATCGCGTTGCCCAAGTTTCTAATGACAAATTTCAAGTTTTAAACAGAAATTCGAAATTAAAAAATGAATCAAAATTCAAAATTCAAAATTCAAAATTCTTTTTGGAGGAAAGTCAGCGTCCAGGCGAATATTTTGAGATTGAAGAGATGGAAACCGGCACAAACATTATGAGCTCAAAAGATCTTTGCACAATTGAATATATCGACAAAATGATTGGGGCAGGCGTTACGGGATTTAAAATAGAGGGTCGAAATAAAACAGATTATTACTTAGCAGCAACCACTATCGCCTATCGCGAGGCCATCAATTTGGCAATTAAAAAAAAGTACACCCCAAAAGAAAAGAACAGATTAAAAAAAGAGTTAGGAAAAATCGCTCACCGCAATTACACAACCGGCTTTCTGTTCGGTGACGCTAAAAAAGGAGAGACCTATCAAGGACGAAGTCCAATAGAAATTTATAGATATATTGGGATAGTCAAAGAAGAGAAGGGCAAAAAAGAAAGATTACACACAATCATAGTTAAAAATAAAATTAGAAAAAATATGGATGTTGAGATTCTGACACCAGGCGGTCTAAAAAAAGATAAAATTTTAAGAATATTTGATCAGGGCTTTGAGACAAATGAAATTAACCCTGGCAGAGAAAATCAAGCTGCCGATATTATTTTATCCAAAAACCACAAAAAAGATTCCATATTAAGAGCAAAATAATTTAATAGAATATTCGCCTCCGTTTATTTTTTGAGTCGAACAAAAAACTTGTCCACCTCGATAACAACAAATATTAGTAGGGCAAGCGAAGTCAATAACATCCAATCCGAAAAGTTGAGCATTACTAGGCCGAAAATATTACGCAAGGGCTCAATAAAAATTATCAAAAACTGGAATAAAACAGAGATTAAAATTCCAAAAATTAAATATCGATTATTAAAAATACTAGTTTTTAAAATAGAAGTTTTTTCACTCTTAGCATTAAAGGCATTAAACCATTGACAGATCACTAAAAAGAAAAAAAGACGAGTTCTGGCCTCGCTTTCTCCTAACGGCAGATAGGCATCAAAAATCAAAAGACCGACTATCGCCATTGTTAAACCAACTAAAATAGTTCGCCTAATAATTCGGCTCGAAATAATATGCTCTTTCGGATCTCTTGGTGGTTGTTTTAAATGATCCTTTTCAGATGGCTCCATTCCAAGCGGAATCACCGCGGGAGTATCGGTCGCTAAATTCATCCAAAGAATTTGAACCGGAGAAAGAACCAGCGGCATACCAGCCAAAAGACCACCGACAACTGTTAAAATCTCACCTACATTAGTTGAGAATAAATAGTAAATTGTTTTTCTTATATTTTCAAAGATTGTTCTACCCTCTTCAACTGCATTAACTATTGCACTAAAATTATCGTCGGTTAAAACCATATCGGCAGCTTCTTTGGCAGCATCCGTTCCAGCTAGCCCCATCGCCACACCGATATCGGCCTTGACAAGGGCGGGGACATCATTAACACCGTCGCCTGTCATAGCCACTATCTCGCCCTGATCCTTTAGGGCCTCTATTATCTGGTACTTTGCTTTCGGTCTAATTCTGGCAAAAACAGCTGCTCTAGATATTAAACGATCAATTTTTATTCGACTTCCACTCTCAAACTCAGAGACGTCTATTGCCTTCCCTGTTCGATCTATAATACCAAGGTCGTGCCCAATTCTTTCAGCCGTTGAAAGATGATCACCCGTTAGCATCAAAACCTTAATCCCGGCATTTTGACATATAGAAATTGCCTGCTTTGCACCCAAACGATATGTATCCTTCATGCCAACAAAACCAAGCAGATTAAAACCATCCTTCGTATCAGTCAAGGTTAACGATTCCCCCGTTTTATCAATTTTTTCAGCTATCGCAAGAACTCTTAGTCCTCTCTCTGCCATATCTTTAGAAACTTGCTCTAGCTCTGCCCTTTTTGAGCTATTTATCTTTTTACCCATAAAAATATCTGAGCGTTTTAATATCTCCTCAAAGGCCCCCTTTATAAAAACCATTTCTTTCCCCGATTTAATATTTTGAGAAACCATAAATTTTCGCTCCGAAGAGAACGGTATCTCTGCTGTACGAGGATTCTTTTTTAATATTTCCGATTTTATGACGCCCGCCTTATAAGCAGCAACAAGTAATGCAGCATCTACCGGATCACCAAGAACACTAAATGACTTTTCGCCTTTTTTAATTTCACCTTCGCTTGTTAAGACAGCTACCCCCAAAAGATCAATGATGGCTTTTGAAGGTTTTATCGATTTTCCGTCTTTTAAAAAATCTCCCTTTAATCCATAGCCATCTCCGGTAACCTCAAACGTACTGCCGACATAAACCTCAACTACCGAAAGTTTGTTGTGAGTTAAGGTCCCTGTTTTGTCACTAGCAATAACCGTTGTTGTTCCCAGAGTTTCAACCGCTGAAAGATTTCTAATGATTGCCTTTTTCTTGGCCATTCTTTTCATTCCTAAAACCAAAATGACCGTAATCGCTACTGGTAATCCCTCTGGTATAGCAGAAACAGCTAAAGAAACCGCCGTTTCAAACATCAGAAGCGGCTCAAATCCAGATATCGTTCCAAGAACGTAAACAAATATAGATATCAAAA
The DNA here is from genome assembly GCA_002476865.1 of Patescibacteria group bacterium UBA7522. Taxonomy (GTDB): domain Bacteria; phylum Patescibacteriota; class CPR2; order UBA1875; family UBA1875; genus UBA7522. Next base: position 9,846 of record DLNA01000012.1, read on the forward strand.
GGACCGCAAAACCGATTTGTTTACTAAATTTCTCTAATTTGAGTTGAAGTGGCGTTTTAGTGTGAAACTCGTCAGCCACAATCTCCCCAATTTTTCCAAACTCTGTTTTATTCCCTGTTGCAAAAACTACGGCAAGCCCCCGACCAACCGCAACAGTTGTGCCCATATAAACAATATTGTTTGTCTCGTTGATAGTTTTGGCTTTTGATTCTCGATCCGATTTATCAACATAGCTTGATTCACCCGTCAGAGAGGCCTCATTAACCTGAAGGCCGTATGCCTCAACTACTCTTGCATCTGCCGGTATCTTTACGCCTTCCGAGAGTTCTATTATGTCACCAGGGACAATTTCGGTTGAAAGAATTGTTTTTTTATTGCCTCCTCGTATAACAACCGACTTTAAAGCGGAAATTTTTTTAAGCTCATCGATTGTATTTTCGGCTTTTTCCTCCTGAAAATAACCGATCAGAGCATTTACAATTATTATAAAAAAAATTATCGAGGCATCAATAAAATGATTTAAAAACAAAGCAATAATTCCCGCAATTATTAATATGTAAATTAAAGGACTTTTAAAGTTTGATATAAATATCGATAATTTACTTTTTTTACCACGACTCTCGAGCTCATTAAGACCGTTCTCCACTAATCTAAGCTTGGCCTCGTGCTCACTAAGGCCTTCTTTTTTTGTCTTTAGGGATTCAAGAACTTCCCCCTCCGTTAGATTCCAAATTTTCTCAATCACTAAGAGTATTATAACAAGAATGAACCGAAGGTAAAGCTCACTGAATTAACTATCTAACTATTTCTTTTTAACGTAGTATCGATCAAAAATCCTCTTAAATCATTCTTGCCAAGCAAAACAACATAATTCAAGCTTCTTCTATCCGCGATTGACGCTCTTAAAATAATGTTTTTATCATTAATTTTCGCGGGGATTTCAATCTTCACCCGATAATCAAATCCTGAAGCGCTTCTAATATGAGCAACCTTAACAACATCTCTGTGTTTATAAAGAAGATTTTTGTAGGCCCTTCTTTCTTCTTTTTCCTTATTGGCCAATTCGGCATGAGCAATGCTTTCATAATAATCAACCACGTCACCATAACCCAGCTCCCGTGCTAAGTTTTTATCAATCGAAGAGGACTCCGCACCGGTATCAACCTTGCAAGAGACGCAAACCTCCTTGCCCTTTTTGCCCACAAAGCAAATTTTTTCCGTTAGTCCTATCAGCTCTCTTCCGGATATCGCTTCCAGCTCTTCGTCAATCTCACCCCCAAAAAGGTCCTTCGCCAAGCGCACCGCCTTGCTTTCAGTAATGTTTTTAATTTTTTTAACTTTATCCAACCGCTCTTTAAGACCATCTTCGTTTGCAACTTGAATACCAAGACCTGGTCTGGCATTAAGCTCGACAACCATTGGGCCATTATCGCGATCGATGATTATATCTACCCCCAAATAGCCGAGACCAGATGATCTAAAGCATTGATGAGAAATACGAAGAATTTTTGTCCAATATGGTATTTTTATTCCAGAGAGTTTTAAATTTTTACCGGGAACAAGCTCTATAACTCGACCATTTTTTATCGCCGTTGTCGTAATCCCGCGAGCCATATCTATCCCTACCCCCACAGCGCCACGGCTTATATTTGCCTTACCCTCGGATTCTTCTGTGGGTAAACGAAGCATCGCCATTATCGGAACACCCTTAAAAACAATTACCCTAATATCAGGAATTCCTCGATAAGAATAGGGTTTGAAAATTGGGTGCATTTTTATTCTTTCTTCAAAAACAGCTGGACTCGGTTTGGGCGTAATCCCAAAAGAAAACTGACCATCCAATGTGTTGTAAACATGACTTTTAATGTCGTTAGCAGAGTGCTTTCTTTTGTCTGCCAAGATCCAGCGACCGTCTTTACCGCGATTATAATAAATATTTATGCCCGCGCCCTTAACACCACGAGCCGGCTTTAAAACAAAGCTTTTTGGCAAACTCTCAAAATCGAATTTTTCAATATCGGATCTTTTTCTAATGATCCCATAAACAGCCGGAGCGGGAATTTCAAGTTCTTTTAAGATCTTTTTAGTTAAAAGTTTATTGTCGGCATATTTTTTTTGCCCACGGTTATAACGACGATGGATTCTGTTGCGCTCATTCATCCCCAGTATTTCATGCCGGCCTAAAAATGTTTTATAAGCGTTATTCACTCTTAGAAATATCCTTAAATCTTACATACTCAGATAATCTTAACCCGGACCATTTACCAACAAAAAAGTTAGCCACAAGAGGAGCTACCACTATGTACGGATAGGAAAGAAAAAATTCCTGAATGTATTTGTTTGAGGCAATAAAATAAGAAGCGAGCGCCTTAAACATTGTTTCGGCACTAATCAAGTTTG
>DLNA01000037.1 GCA_002476865.1 Patescibacteria group bacterium UBA7522
GGCTCAACATAATATTCAAGCACCTTCTCTTTTGACCAATTGCTTGGCCAAGATTGAGCATTCAAAAATTTTTTTCTAATCTCGAAGTGAAGATGGGAAGCCCAACGACCACCCGCATCTCCAATTTTTCCAATAAGATAGCCCCTCTTTATTTCATCTCCTTTCGCAACTAATATTTTTGAAAGGTGAGCATATTGAGACCAATATTTATTACCATAAAAATCGGAGTGCTCAATTAACACGATCTGACCCCAGTTTCCGCCATAGTTACCCGCAGACACAACCTTTCCACTGGCGATTGAATAGACAGGGTCACCAAAATCCATTTGGCCAGAACCTCTATTCCAGTCCTCTCCAGGATGATAGGGCGCCCCATTAAGTTCCAAAAATCCCCACCCGTCAAAACCGCCCGGCATTGATCCGTTTTTATAGCCCAGTCCATCTGGTGGATTTACCGGGAAATCAAAACCGTCAAATTCAAAAGCATAAATCTCGCTCTTTACTAAAAACATAAGAATTAAAAAGCAAAAAATTTTTAATAATAATTTAACGGATTGTCTTAATGATTTCCTCATATATTTCCGAAAGCCCTTCGAGATCCACAAGCACGCCCTCTATCGTTAAAATTTTCCCCTTATAGTCAATTACTGTAACCTTGTTTTTCCCCATATTTTCATAGTAAAAGCTTATATAATCATAACTATTAATTTTTCCCGTAACACGATTCGTAAATCCCAAAACATCACCCTCCAACTGTTCGCCTATGAAAATTTGCTTATTAGAAGAAAGCCAAGAGTTTAGGCTATCGCTCTCAGTATCTGAAAAACTGATTATTATTTGTGGATACTCTCCTTCCGACTCGGACAACACAGAATCAAAGACCCTAATCAAATCATAACTATTTTCTTCTACCTCCCACCCCTCTGGATAACTGAAAGTTAAGCCGGTTTCGGGGTCGGTGTACTCGGGCCAATTTTTTGTATCTTTCTTATTGTGACCATAGGCGTAGGAATTCGCCTTTTGATAAGCCGCATTAATAATAAAGGTCCCGGCCGGATTTGAAATCTGCTGAAGTGGTTGACCGATTTTTTCAACAATTGCACCTCGAACGTTTTCGCGAATATCCTCCGGAATATAAGCGGGGCGGTCTTTTGAATAAATAAAAAAAGTTAGAGTGGCTAAATAAACCAAAAGAGCCAAGACAAAAGCCCAAATAATTACTTTTGGCCTTTTGGCAAAAGCTAGAATCTTTTTAAAATTTGCATTTTTTAAACTTTTCATAAGTGCTTATGTATATAGTAAATTAATAACACAGGAAGTCAATAACAAAATTAGCTATAGTTTTTATGCTTATCCACAGGAGGGCTCAAAGACAATTTGAAATGAATAAATTTTCAATATTCCCTACTAGTGCACCGAACAGGTAATGCAGGGGTCGTATGCCCGCACTAGCATCTCCAGCTCTCTTTCGCGACGAGGGATTGAAACCGATTTATTCTGTTTTAAGTAGGTATTGGCATCATCCTCGAGATTGGTTAAGTTTTGAACAGTTGGCGTTACAATGTCGCAATCCTGCACAATACCATTTTTATCAAATTCATACATGTGATAAAGCGTTCCCCTTGGTGCCTCTATCGCCCCAACGCCAACCCCGGCCCGAACCCGATAGCCAACATTAAAACGTTCTTTTTTGCCCCAAAGATAAGCGGTTAAAGATTTTTCAATCTCCTCAAGGTAATTTAAGACCTCAATCGCTTGGGCCAAATTGTTTTTAAAAGAGTTTGTAATGGGAAGAGCTATTTTTAAATCTTTTAAAATTTCTTGAGTTTTAGGATTAAAATCGCCGTTCTCCATCATATTTACCCTGGCAATGGCGCCGACCATAAAGCCCTTTCCCTTGTGCTCCGCAAACTTAGCGGTTGAATATGGTTTGACTTTTTCGGAGATTACGTATTGATAATTTGAAATGGCCGTTTCGGTGCCATCAGAGCCAATAATGGTATTGCCCAAAATATCAACAAAACCGCCCTCAGTTACTGAAAAATAAGTTGTTCTTCTGTCTAAATAGGGATAACGAAAGCCGGCGAAAAGATCGACTGTCTCTTGGGCCAAACGATAGGAGCGACGAATCTTGGTTATTAAATCCTCAATTTTTTTGCTCTCGGGGACTGAATGAAATCCGCCCACCGCTGGCGAAACCGGATGAACCGCTCTTCCGCCAATAATTTCGATAACGTTATCGGCCAGACCTTTAAGTTCGGAGGCAATCTTAAAAACACGTGGATTTTTTTCGTAGAGCTCTAGGCCGCTTTTGACCTTTAAATAATCTGGCAAGACCAAAAAATAAAGATGTAAAATATGCGACTGCACAATCTGGGCTGCTACCAAGGCACGCCTTAAATTAATAATTGAATCGTTTAGATTTACCCGAAAAGCATTTTCAACCGCATCAAGTGCCGCAAAAGTGTGAGCGGTAGGACAAACACCACAGATTCGAGCCGTTATAAAAGAAACGTCTTTGTAGCTTTTCCCAACCACCAACTTTTCAAAAAGCCGCTCCCCCTCATCTATCTCTACCCGAACCAATCCGGCCTTAGAGGAATAAGCCAGCTTTCCGTGACCTTCAATTTTTGTTACGTATTGATTTAAAATATTTTCCGGCATTTTGGCTCCTATTTTTTCTTCAACTTAAATTCCTTATAACTATCGTGGTTTTTAAAATAAAGTTCAAGCTGATCTTTAATGTATTTTTTATCGGCATATTCGCTAACGACATTTTCAAGGGCCTCTAGGTTGGCGCCCTCAACCGGACCAAAGCAACCGTAACACCTTAGCCCGACGGAAGGACAGGGCGCACCACAGCCACCCTTTGTTACCGGACCAAGGCAAAAACCATCTTCTAAAAACAAACAAGTATTACCCCGGGCTTTACACTCAAGGCAAACAGGATATTTTACCTCTTTAAAGTCCTTACCGATAAAAAGATCCGAAAGAAGT
>DLNA01000036.1:0-2244 GCA_002476865.1 Patescibacteria group bacterium UBA7522
CGGAACTATAAATATTTTAAGGCGCAAGATTATTTTTTTTATTTTAAAACTAAAGAATCATTAGTTATTTTGTCTACTTGAAGATGAGTTTTTTTGAAGATAAAATTAAAGCCCGATGGAGAATAAAACTATCTTTGATAAAAAACACTCCGATCGTCCCTTGGCCGACAAAATGCGCCCTCTGAACTTTAAGGACTTTTTTGGTCAAGACGATATTGTCGGCAGTGGAGCTCTGCTCAGAAAAATAATCGAAAAAGATCAACTTTCTTCGATTATCCTTTGGGGTCCTCCCGGAACAGGTAAAACTACTTTAGCTAGAATTATTGCCAATGTTACAAAGTCCTATTTTGAAGAATTTAGCGCCGTTACTAGCGGCGTGGCCGATTTAAGAAGAGTTGTTAAGGATGCGACTGAAAGAAAAAACTTTTATAATAAAAAAACAATATTATTTGTAGACGAGATTCATCGTTTTAATAAGGCCCAACAAGATGGGTTCTTGCCCCACATTGAAAATGGAACAATTATTTTGATAGGCGCCACAACCGAAAACCCCGGTTTTGAAATCAATTCAGCTTTGATGTCTCGATCAAAGCTATTTGAATTAAAGCCACTTTCAAAAGAAGCGGTCAGAAAAATAATCAAAAAAGCTCTTAGCGATATCGAAAATGGTTTAGGCGGTTTAAAGCTAAAAATTAGCTCAGAGGCCCTTGATCTGCTCGTTAAATATTCGGCCGGAGATGCAAGAGTCGCTTTAAACGCTCTTGAGCTTGTTTCAAAGATTAGCTCAAAGAAGATTGCCGCTAATGAAATTGAGGAGGTTCTGAGCAAAAAATTTATCTCTGCCTATAAAGGCGGCGATAATCATTATGATCTAATCTCTGTTTTTATAAAATCAATGCGTGGCAGTGATCCCGATGCCACTGTTTACTGGTTGGCTAGAATGATAGAGGCCGGAGAGGATCCAAAGTTTATTGCCAGAAGAATGCTTGTTTTTGCCTCGGAGGATATAGGTAACGCGGCTCCAATGGCCTTGGTTCTGGCAACATCCTGTTTTCAGACAGTAGAAAGAGTTGGTTTGCCGGAGGCAAGAATAAACCTTTCTCAGTGTGCTATTTACTTAGCTTCGGCGCCAAAATCAAATGCCTCCTATCTAGCAATCGAAAACGCCCTAAAAGATGTTAGAGAGAAGGATTTTAGCGGCATACCGATTCATTTGGTAAATGCATCAACAAATTTTGATAAAGAAAGAGGCAAAGGAGAGGGCTATAAATATCCCCACAATTTTAATGAAAACTGGGTTAATCAGGAATATCTGCCACAGGAATTAAAAAACAAAAAATATTATCGGCCAACAGATAACGGCTCGGAGGCCGAAATTAAAAAACGACTTAAAAAAATCAATGATTTAAAAAATGAAAAATCCAAACTCTCAGATAAATAAGTATGCTAAAATGACTTTATGAAAATATCGGGGAAAACAATTTTAGTAACGGGGGCCGGCGGAGGAATCGGCCGAGAGCTTGTTTTGACTCTAATTTTGGGCGGCGCAAAAGTGGTAGCAGTTGATTTAAAAGCGGAATTTCTTGAGGACTTAAAGAAAACCATTAAAGAAGATAAGAATTTTTTAATCACTAGAGTACTTGATATAACAAAAAAAGAGGAGGTCGAGGGGCTTGTGGAGGATTTTTCTAAAGAAAAAATTTATCTTGATGGCATTATTAATAACGCCGGAATAATCCAGCCGTTTGCAAAAGTAAACGATCTTGATTATAGCGCTGTCGAAAGGGTGATGAATGTTAATTTTTATGGTCCACTATTTTTAATAAAATCATTTTTACCACAACTTTTGAGTCGTCCGGAGGCCCATATTGTAAACGTTTCTAGCATGGGTGGTTTTTTGCCGGTGCCTGGGCAAAGCGTTTACGGCGCTTCGAAGGCGGCTCTTAAGTTATTGACTGAAGGTCTTTATGCTGAGCTAAAAAATACAAACGTTAAGGTCTCGGCAGTTTTCCCCGGCGCGACTAAGACCAACATCGCAACTAACTCTGGTTTAAAGAATATGTCTCAAAAAAATCAAGATTCAAGTCAAAAGATCCCCACGCTTTCCCCTCAAAAAGTTGCTCAGATAATTGTTTCCGGGATTAAAAAAGACAAGTTCCAGATATTTACGGGCGGCGACTCCAAATTTATGAATTTTTTGTATCGATTAAGCCCAAAATTTGCGACAAACTTCATCGCCAAAAA
>DLNA01000036.1:2433-4019 GCA_002476865.1 Patescibacteria group bacterium UBA7522
AGATTTTTGAAAAGAAAAAATCGTCTTTTAAAAAAATACTCTATTCCAAGTTCGTTAGTGGCCGGAATCTTAGGACTTTTTTTGGGGCCACAGCTTTTAGGGTTTATTCCAAAAGAGATTGTTGCGGTCTGGGCGGGTCTACCCAAACATCTAATTTCGATTGTTTTTGCTGGCCTTTTTTTAGGAAGAGCAATCCCAAAATTTAAAGATATTTGGAGAATGGCCGGACCCCAAATTGCTTTTGGGAATACAATTGCTTGGGGTCAATATTTGGTGGGATCTTTGGTGGCTCTTCTTTTTTTGATTCCTTTTTTTGGTGCAAATCCCAAAACAGCCGCTTTGATAGAGATTAGTTTTGAGGGCGGTCACGGAACAGCCGCCGGTTTGGCGCCAACTTTTGAGGCCTTGGGTTTTTCCGAGGGTACAGATATCGCTTTAGCCCTAGCAACTTTAAGTATCTTTTGCGCTATTATTTCGGGAATGATTATTATTAACCTTTCACGGGCAAAGCGTCAAAAAAAAATGACCCCAGAAGATTGGAAAGCGCAAGAGAGGGCGAGTATTAGAAGCGGTTATAATTTAATTAATATCGGTAAAAAAATATCAAATAAACCCCAGGCGATAGTCACTAATATTATTGGCTTTGCTTTAGCGATTGGGATCGGCTTCTTAATATTAAGGAGCCTAATCTCGGTTGAGGGCCTTGTTTTGGGTGGTTTTACGAATATTCGTTTTTTCCCTTATGTTCCTCTTTTTCCGTTGGCAATGATTGGTGGTCTTTTGTTGCAATTAGCGCTTCGAAAAATAAATCTGGAGGAATATATTAACAGAAGGGTGGCCGAAATAATCTCTGCTTTGGCTCTAGATATTTTAATTGTTAGCGCCGTCTCTACAATCTCCCTAAAAGCGATTAACAATAATTTGTTAGTTTTTTTGACGTTGGCTTTTTTTGGCGTGGCCTGGATTTTATTTTCTTTTTATTTTTTTGCTCCAAGGATGTTTCCTACGTTTTGGTTTGAGAAGGGCCTAACAAACATCGGTCAATCAATGGGGACAACCGCTACCGGCTTAATGCTTTTAAGACAGGTTGATCCGGGTAATAAGTCAAAGGCAAGAGAGAGTTTTGCTTACAAGCAGCTTGTTTTTGAGCCATTTATGGGCGGCGGAATTATCACGGCAACATCAATGATTTTAATTCATGAGTTTGGTCTCTTGCCCTTTCTTATTATCTCTTTTTTAGCGATGATTTTTTGGATTTGGCTTGGATTTAGGTTAAAAAGAATAAAAACTTCACAGAAAAGAAAATAAAATCAATATTGAGATGGCGCATCGCTCCACCTATTTTTTATAACTTATAAAAACAATGTAAACTGCACTAACAAGCCAAACGGCGGCAAAAAATAGCCAATATGGTTTTAGGTGTTCTGATAAAAGCGAACCAATAACAACTCCTCCAGAGAGAAGCGCTGTTTTAAAAATTGCTAATTGCCAGATGCTATAGGTGTAATCTTTCTTTATTTTCATCTTTTTATCCTTTTTTTTATTTTTTATTCGGCTAGTGCGCCTATTGCTTTTTTGCCCATTAT
>DLNA01000018.1:0-472 GCA_002476865.1 Patescibacteria group bacterium UBA7522
TTACTTTTTCTTTAACAGGACCCGGGAGAACTTTTTCTGAGAACATTAAGGAGGCCGCTAAAAAAACCGCCGAAAAGGTTGAGCTCCTTTCTCAAGAAAAAGAAAAACTCCAGGGCGAAATAGATTACTATAATGAGCAAATAGAGTTTCTGTCTAAAGAAATCGCCAAAATTGACAAGGAAATAGTCGAAAACGAAAAACGATTAGCTGAAATTGAAGTTGAGCTAAAAAAGTATCAGAGTAATCTCTCGGAGAGTTTAAGGATACTTTACGAAGAAGAGCAAGTTACATTTTTTGAGCGCTTAATGACAGCCGGGTCGCTATCGGAAATATTCTCTAAAGACGTTTACCTTTATTCTGTTCGCGAAAAATTAACTGATTCCACTAATATGATCAACTCTCTTAAGGAAGAAGAGGAGAGAAGAAAAATCGAGCTTGAAAATGCGCGCTTAATGCAAGAATCATTACGGGC
>DLNA01000018.1:715-18599 GCA_002476865.1 Patescibacteria group bacterium UBA7522
GGTGAAACTGAAAGATGGTGCTCTGGCGAAGGCCCTGTGATCAAGGCCAAGTATTCGGTTTTTAGATTTCCGGTTGATTGTGGCTATATCTCCCAAGGATTTGGGAATACAATCTTTGCAGCTATCGATAACGCTTACAAAGGAGCTATACATAACGGTTTTGACGTGGGCGTAAAAACAGGAACCCCAATTTATGCAATTGGGGAGGGAACAATTTACGCAAGAGGAAAGACGCCTTCTGGCGGTTGGGGAAACTGGGTCATGATTAAACACAGTCCCGTTAAAATACCAACCGGAGAGAAGAACAAAGATGGAGAACCAATCTATACCGAAAGACAGTATTACTCGCTTTCAGCTCACATGGTAGCAGAAACCCATCTTAAGGTTGGCGAAAGAGTTACTCCGAGTACCGTTATTGGTTTTGTTGGCGGAACACCCTACTGGGCGCCGCATCTTCACCTTAGCTTGTTTTCTAGCATATCTGGTTGGGGACCAGATGCCACCGGCGGCAAAACCAATACAATTGGAGAGTACCCAGGTAATGTTGTTAATCCACTTGATTTTATGGACATACCAATCTCCACAAAAGGCACCGACTGGGATGCAAAATATGCACATTTTTAGCCAGAAATTTTAAACAAAACAAAAAAGAGGTTCTAAAAACTTGATCTTAAAGTTTGTGAATCGTAGCTTGTTCTAAATTTTAAAATTTAGAATTTGTAATTAAATCATGCTAAACTATATTTAGCCGAAGGGCCTTTATTTTTTATGAAAAAAGACGAAACAAAAGAACAAAAAAATAAAAAAATAAAAATCGGGATAATTTTAATCTCCGTCTTTATTTTGGGTTGGTTTTTTGGTTCTCAGGACGCAAAAATTTCGAGAGTTGGATTTACTCCAAAACTAATCGAGCGAGATTCAAGTGAATCATCTGCCGACTTTTCCGTTTTTTGGCGAGCATGGGATCTTATCGTTGAGAAATATGACGGAGAAGTGGATTTTAAAAAAATGATTTACGGCGCAATTAAAGGGATGTCGGAGGCGCTTGGGGACCCGTATACGGTCTTTATGACCCCGGAGGAGTCACAAGCACTTGAAAATGAGCTCTCTGGGGTTATTTACGGAATAGGGGCCGAGATAGGAATAAAAAATGACAAGTTGACCGTAATATCGCCTCTCTCCGGATCTCCGGCCGAGGAAGCCGGGCTGATGCCGGGTGATATTATTATCAAAATTGACGATGAAGAGACCACCAAAATGAGTGTCGACGAAGCGGTTAGCAAAATCAGAGGCAAAGAAGGAACAAATGTAGTTTTAACAATTGCTAGAGGTAAAACAGAAAAAACCTATAAAATAAAAAGGTCAAAAATAACCATAAAAAGCGTAAACCATGAAATTATTGAAGAGAATATCGGTTACATAGAGATCACCCGCTTCGATGAAAAAACCACGACAAATCTCAGAAAAGCGCTTGATGAATTTGCTTCAAAGAATATCGAAAAAATTATTCTCGATTTAAGAGGCAACCCTGGCGGCTACCTTGACCAATCAATTTCGGTATCTTCGGAGTTTTTGGAAAAAGGCGTTATTGTTACCGAGAAAAAGGATGTCGACACAAATGGGAAAAGGTACGAATACAAGGCCAGTGGCCGTGGCAAAATGACAGATAAAAAATATAAAATCGTTGTACTGGTTAATGAGGGCTCCGCATCGGCGGCCGAAATAGTTGCAGGTGCCCTAAAAGACCACAAAAGAGCAACTATTGTGGGTGAAACCACTTTTGGAAAGGGTTCCGTGCAGGAAATCGAAAATCTTTCCGGTGGAGCAAAGATGAGGATTACCGTAGCACACTGGTACACGCCAAACGGTCAAAATATTGCTAAAAGCGGCATCAAACCAGATATAGAGGCCAAGCTCACTGAAGAGGATTATGATAAAGGTCGCGACCCACAGCTAAAAAGGGCCATTTCAATATTAAATAAATAAAGGAGAGAGATGAAAGTAATTTTTTTAGAAAATTTAAATGAATTTAAAGTTGGAGATATTAAAAATGTTCCCGACGGCTATGCCAGAAACTTTTTAATTCCAAGGGGAATCGCCGAGATTGCAACTGAATCAAAGATTAAAGAGCTGGAAACAAAAATAGAAAAGATAAAAAAGGATGAGGAACAAAGAGTGTCAGAAGCAAACAAATTAGCAGAAAGAATATCAGGACTTAAAATTACCCTAACCGAAGAGGTTAATGAAGAGGGCCATCTATATGGAGCCATCACCGCAAAAGAGATATCAGAAGCGCTAAGCAAAAACGGTATTGAAATTGAGCCAGCGAACATTATTATTGAAGAGCCGATAAAAGAACTTGGGGAATCAGAGATTGTTGTTAAGGTCGGTCATGGAGTTGAGTCAACACTAAAGATTTCAGTTAAAAGAAAATAAAAACTAAAACTTATTAAAAATTCAGGATAATTAAAAACCGGCTATTAATGCCGGTTTTTAATCGCTTTTGGGATTTTTAATTTGGGACAACACTTACAATAGTTTTTTTGTTCTTTTTACCGGTAAAGCTTTTTACGGCTTTTTCTGAAAACTGAACTCGTCCATCAATTACAGAAAAAATTGTATCATCTTTACCAACCATAACATTTTCTCCCGGTTCCCACTTGGAACCTCTTTGACGAACAATAATATTTCCGGCCTTGACTATTTCGCCACCGAATTTTTTTACTCCTAATCTTTTTGACTTACTATCACGACCCAATCTTGTTGAGCCGCCAGCTTTTGTATGTGCCATTTTCTGCCTCTTTTAACCTAGAAATTTTAACACAAAAACATTATTTTTTCAAGGATTAAAGAAAATCTTTTTAAAATCATGACCAAAAATGGAAAAATTATGACTAAAAATGTAAAATATAAAAATGAAAGTTGTTCTGGAGAATATAAGAAGCGCACAAAACGTTGGATCAATAATTCGAACCTGTGATGCCTTTGGTATAAGAGATATTTATTTTTGTGGCATTACACCAACGCCAGAAAATAAAAAAGTTTTAAAAACATCACTCGGAGCAGAAAAAAATATTAATACACATTATAAAATCTCAACGACACAAGCACTATCTGAGCTTAAAAAAGATAATGAATTAATCGCCCTGGAAATAACCCAAAACGCCATTGATATTAAAAAGTTTAAGTCAGAAAAAAATATTGTGATTGTTCTGGGTAACGAAATCTCTGGAATTTCAGACCAATCCCTTTCTTTGTGCGATAAAGTTTTAAAAATTCCGATGAAGGGGACGAAAGAATCGCTTAATGTTGCTGTTGCTTTTGGAATTGCCGCCTTTGAGTTAAGTCAATAATATTGTGTACTTTTTTTGAAGTAGTAAAATATAGTTAAGTTATTATTTAAACCCCAACATTGTTGGGAAAGGAGATTAATTGGCAAAAGAAGTAAAAGAGCTCAATTGGATACTAACCCTCGTTCTTTCGATTTTTCTAGGTCAGCTAGGAGTTGATAGGTTTATGATGGGTCAGGTAGGACTCGGTATATTAAAACTTATAACCTTTGGTGGTTTTGGAATTTGGTGGCTGGTCGATGTCATCAGAATTGCAACCAAAAGCGAATATAAAAATGTTAAGTGGGTAGAATAAATAAAGGAGTTAAAATGGCAGACGAAATAAAAAAAGAAACACCCCCAAAAAGTGAGACCGGTCTTGAGCCAAACGTAGCGGCTCTTCTTGCCTATCTTTTTGGCTGGGTTGGCGGTCTTGTTTTCTTTTTGATTGAAAAAGAAAACAAGTTTGTAAGATTTGCCGCAATGCAATCCATAATCTTAAATGTAGCCCTTTTTGTGACATACTTTATAATCGGTATTCTTGGCGCAGTCACTTTTGGTATCGGGGCTATCTTATCACCATTAGTTGGCCTGGGTTTTGTTGTTATTTGGATTATGCTCATGGTTAAAGCATATCAAAACGAAGAGTGGGAACTGCCAGTTATCGGAAAAATAGCAAGAGACGTTATCAATAAGTAGTCACTAGATAGCTAAAAAACAAGGCCCTCTGGGTCTTGTTTTTTTATGACAAATAAAAACTACTTGATATAATAGAGATATGATACTTGGAGCACATATTGGTGTTTCTGGAGGACTAGCAAAGGCCGCTGACTTAGCACACCTTGTTGGTTGTGAGGCAATTCAAATTTTTACTTCAAACCCTCAAGGGTGGAAATTCACAATAAGAACAGATGAAGAGATAGAGAGATTCAAATCAAAAATCAAAAAATACAACATAAAATACACCGTTGGCCATTCTATATATTTAATAAACATCGCTTCCCCAAACCCCTACATTTACACCAACTCAATTAATTCATTAATTTCTGGTCTTGTTCTAGCAAGAAAAGCCGATTTGAACGGAGTTGTTATTCACGTTGGTTCTCACACGGGCTCGGGATTCGAAAACGGAATAGAACAAATAGTAAATGCGCTGGATCAAGCCCTAACAACAACCGAGGGTTCTATTCCAATCCTTTTAGAAACAGATGCCGGTAGCGGCAATCGAATCGGATGTAAGTTTTCTGATATTGGTCTTATTTTTAAAAAAATGGAAAAACACCAACACAATAAATCACTAAGGGTTTGTCTTGATACTTGCCATGTTTTCGCCTCTGGCTATCCTATTCATACTCAAAGGGGACTCGAAAAAACACTTACCGAATTCGATAAGGAGATCGGATTAAGTAAGCTAGATCTCATTCATCTAAATGACTCCAAAGGCGAATTTGGATCCAATAAGGACCGCCACGAGGTAGTGGGCGAAGGATTGATCGGACTCGAAGCATTTGAAAGAATTATTAATCATCCAAAATTAAAAGATATTCCCGGAATCATAGAGACGCCAGATACAAAGACCCTGGCGGATGAAGACACGTCTCTTAAGAGATTAAAATCTTTACGTAAATAATTTTGTCTTGGATTTTTTAAATAATAATTTGATAATCGAAAAGTAAAAACTGGTAATTTAAGATGGAAAAAATTTATCAAACAAAACTTCTTTATCCTGAAATTCTCTGGGAAAGACCGGTCCATTATTATAAATCAAAAGCCGGAAAAATTTTGATTATCGCCGGGTCTAGAGGAATGGCGGGAGCGGCACTTCTTGCTTCTGAGGCCGCCTTTAGGAGTGGAACGGGCATAATTACCCTGGCTTTTCCCGAAGAGCTAAAAAGCTCTTTTACAGATATCTTACCCGAAACCATGACTCTGTCGCTACCCCAAACCCATTCGGGTAGCTTGTCAAAACAGGGCAAAAGTTTAATTTTCGAACAGATAAATTCAACCGATCTTGTTGTTATTGGCCCGGGTATATCAACTAATACCGAGACGGTTCAACTTGTTTGGGAATTACTACAAAGCATAGAAAAGCCCATTGTCTTAGATGCTGATGGCCTAAAAGCGCTGGCTTATGGGATCGATGCCATTAGGTCAAAGAACGGCCTTAGGGCTGTTGATGAATATTTCCGTAAAATTAAAGCAAAATTAATATTGACTCCGCGTCCCGGAGAGGCAAGCAAAATTTTGTATGCTCTGGGCATAAAGAAGGACAAAACCAAATTGGACTACGTAGAAAAAAACAAAGAAACTTCGGCTAAAATAATCTCTGAAGCTCTTGGGGCAATCATTGTCCTGAAAGGTCACCACACGGTCATTGTTTCGGATAAAAGATTAATCATAGATAGGGTTGGAGGACCAGAGCTTGCTACTGCTGGAAGCGGCGATGTCCTTTCGGGCATTATTGGCTCTTTTTTGGCCCAAAATCCTAAAAAGCCACTAAAGGCCATTACAACCGCCGTTTATCTTCACTCTTTAGCCGGGAGATTAGCTAAAGAGGAGATAGGCGAAAGGCCTTTAAAAGCTAGTGACATAATAACCTTTTTACCAAAAGCCATAAAAAAAGCCGAAGAAGAATAATTTAAAAATAATTGGTGGGCAAGGAGGGAATCGAACCCTCATGGATTGCTCCACACGATTTTGAGTCGTGCGCGTATACCAGTTCCGCCACTTGCCCTAATAATCTTTATTTGACGTGCAATTTGTAATCTGAAAGATTATAATTCAAAAGGAGGGAGTTTTCAATTGAATCGAGAGCCAAAGATATCAGAAATCGAAAAACTTATAGATCACTTCAAAAAAACCGAGAGAGAACACGAGCTTTTGGAGGTCTTAAAACATCATCACATAAAAGGACCCGATGAGGTCGCTGATGTCATAGACGACACTACTCATGAATTTCACAAAGAATCGATTATTATAAACAGGATGGCATGGAGAGAGGGTCTTAAGAAAAAAACGCTCCACCCCTTTAAAAGATTTTTTTGGTATTTTAGAAATAAATGGTATGTTCGATTTGGAATTTATTGGGCACTACTTTTTATGGTCTTTTTTTCTTTTTTAAACGCTCCAATATTTTTTTCAAGATTAAATATTAGCGAAAAAACAGATAGTCCCAAAACCATTATTACACAAGAGATTGTCGGCGAAGAGATGGAAAAATCAGCTTCACTAGCTCAAGGCGAGGTTATTCCCAAGGGGAGCCATATAAAAATTCCAAAAATTAAGGTTAACGCGCCTATCGTTTTTTCGCCAACCGCCGACGAAGAAACAATTCAAAAATATCTACTAAGAGGCGTAGTTCATTATCCAGGGACGGCAAAGCCCGGAGAGGTGGGCAACACTTTCTTAACAGGACATTCGTCTAACTTTTGGTGGATAAAGGGTAGTTATAATTATGTTTTTGTAAACCTTGATAAACTTGTTGCAGGAGATCAGGCCGTTATTTATCACAACGAAAATAAGTATGTCTACACGGTTGCATCAAAAAAGGTTGTTACCCCAGAAGAAACCTCCGTACTAAAACAAACCGACACTCCAATTCTAACACTAATGACCTGCACCCCTCCGGGAACTAACTGGAGAAGACTAATTGTCCGCCTAGAACAAACTTCACCAAAATATGTTAAGCCAAGGATAGTAACCAAAGAGACAATCGTTGAAGAAAAGCTTGTCTCGACCGATTCAAATTCATTGGGTGCATGGCTAAAGAAAATTTGGGAAAGTATTTCAGGAAAATAAAAAAATATTTATTTTTTATTACAAGTAAGACACAGGAGTTCTCTTAAAAAAATAATTTAGCTTTCTGTGCCTCTTTTAGTTTGAGGGTTCTTATTTTAGGACCTAGAATCCGTAGATATAAATATCGCTATCGTCATCTTTGGCCCGGGAGGTAAAATATATATTATTGTTTGTTGGAGAAGCCAATAAAAGATTGTCGTCAAGGGCTTCAAAGAGTGGCGTGTTATACTGTCCATCAAAATTTACCATCCTCACCTCTTTGTCAATCTGATAAATCAAATTAGAGCTGTCCTTAAGCCATGACATTTTTTTTATATTTTTGTTTGTGATTTTATATAGCCCCTCATTCTTAAGGTTATAAACAAAAAATCCCTTTGTGTTTAAAAAGGCGATATTTTCGCCAGAAGGAGACGCCTCAAAATCGGAAACACTTTTAGCAATCGTTTCGAGCTTTGGATTCTTCTCTCCATTGGAATAGATTATTAGGTCCTTTTCATCAACAACCAAAACGGCATAATAATTTTTCTCTTTCGAGAATTTAATATTATAAGATTTTGAATCTGGCAATGCTTTTATAACATTTTCAATTTCATTTGATCGAGTTATGCGCCAAAGGCCTATGTTGTTATTATAATCACGGATGAAACCAATTTCATGCATATTCGAATAAACGCCCTTAACGCCTGACGCTATTGATGCACTCATCGCCTTCTTAATAAAGTTTATTTTATACAAGCCATCACCACTTAAAAGAAAGAGCTCGTCATGCGAATATGGGCTAAAATTAAGTGAACTAACATTAATGGCAAACTGACCTGAAATATCCCATGAAAGTCCATTTTCTTTCACTTCGGCAACCTTAAATTTTTGATCTTTATCAACCGTTTCTTTAAAGAGATAGCGACTGTTTCCGTGAGAAAGCGAAAGAACCTCTCTCTTTCCGGACTTTTTAACATCGGCTTCATAAATTTTATTTTTTGTTTTTGTCTGAACATCTATTCTCCAAATCGTCTGAATACTTTTATCGTCTGATAAAGTGCTTACCATGACTGCTTTTTTATCGTCAGAAACAACCGCTTTTTCTACTTTACCAGCAAAATTAAGAGGAGCCGCCTCCTTTTCAAGCGGAACTAGAATAATATAATCAAGCCAGGTGACTAATCCTGGGGTAACACTTAAAGAGCCAATCCAGGGGATATATCCCTCTTTAGCAACCTTTATGTTATAGTCACCACCCTTTAGACGATTTAGTTTTAAATTAAAAAGAGAAAGCGCAGGTGTTTTCTTCTTTTGAATGTCTTCATTTAAATAAACCTCTGCCTCACCCGGTGTTGAGGAGATAATAATAATACCAGTTCTTTCTGAAAAAAATTTACCGTCTTTTAGAGAAACCTCGTACCCAAAAGCCGAAACAACCACAAAAAGAGATACTACTAAAAACAAAAGGGTAGTTAGCGGGTAAAAAACAAACCTCATTAATAACGATGGGGCTTTTTTCATCTTTTTTATTATAGGACAAAGGGGGTTATTTTTCCATATCGAATTTGCTACAATTCTTTAGATGGAACAACTAGTTATAAACGGACCGAATAAACTATCTGGAGAAGTTTCTGTCTCCGGATCTAAAAACGCCACCCTACCTATTATTGCAGCAACAATTTTGATTAACGACCAAGTTACGCTTAAAAATGTGCCTAAAATCAAGGATGTTGAACTGTTGTTAGAAATTCTTAAAAGCATAGGTGCACGCTTTAGTTTTAAAGACAACCTATTAAAGATAGATACGAGCAAAATAGAGTGCTCCGATCCGTCTCCAGAACTTGTTAGAAAACTAAGAGCATCGATAGTTTTAATAGCGCCGCTTTTGGCAAAAAATAAACGAGTAAGAATTCCTCATCCTGGCGGATGCTTAATAGGATCTCGACCAATAGATGTTCACCTTAATACCCTAAAAGCGATGGGGTCTGAGATTAAAACAGAAAACGATTTTTACGAACTGGGAGCTGAATCGCTTTCATCGAGCAAGGTCTGCTGTGAATTCTCTGTAACCGGCACCGAAAACGTTATCATGGCCGCCGTTCTGACAAAAGGCGAAACAGAGATATCCCTAGCAGCAGCCGAACCGCATGTTCAGGATCTTTGTAATTTTTTAAATAAGGCCGGGGCAGAGATTAGTGGTATCGGTACTCATAATTTAAAAATAAACGGTGTCCAAAAACTTCACAATCTCTCTTATTCGATTATTCCAGACCAGATAGAATCGGGGACGTTCGCCATCGCTGCAATAGCTACAAAAAGCGAGGTTTTAATAAAGGGATTTATAAAGGACCATCATGAAAGCTTACTTTCAAAGTTTGACCTGATTGGTGTTAATTATAAAATCATAGATTCAAATAAAATTATTATCCTTCCAAGCCATAATTTAAGACCCTTCAAAATAAGAACCGAGGTTTATCCCGGCTTTCCCACCGATCTTCAGGCCCCAATGGCAGTTTTAGCAACGCAGGCAGGAGGAAGTACTGAAATTTACGAAACTATCTTTGAGGGGCGACTTGGATACATAAATGAACTTTCTAAAATGGGCGCCTCGTGTATTGTTCGTGACGCTCATCACGCAACCATTACTGGACCGACGCCCCTTTACGGAGCCAGGATTACAAGTTTTGATCTTAGGGCGGGAGCAACCCTAATAATAGCCGCATTAATCGCTCAAGGAGAATCTCGACTTGATCAAATTGAAATCATTGACCGAGGTTATGAGAAAATTGAAGAAAAATTCAAAAAACTTGGGGCCAAAATCAAGCGAGTTGAGCTTAAAGAGATTGAGTAGAAAAAACTATCGTGCTAAAATAACACCATTATGATAGTAAAAAGAATCGGTATTGATCTTGGCACCGCCAACGTTTTGGTCTATGTTCCAAAACAAGGAATTGTCGTCAATGAACCCTCCGTTGTTGCCGTTACCGAGGATAATCGAGTTTTAGCCGTTGGAGAAGAGGCAAAAGAGATGATCGGCCGAACCCCTGATGCTATTACGGCATATCGACCACTCAAAGACGGAGTAATAGCTGATTATCGGGTTACTGAATCCATGATTAGGTATTTTATAAATAAAGTTTCGGGCAGCATTCGCCTTTCGAGGCCAGAAGTTATGATATCCGTACCCTCTGGTGCCACTTCAACCGAAAAAAGAGCCGTTATAGAATCAACGAAGCAGGCAGGAGCCAGGGAGGCCTATATTATTCCAGAGCCGGTCGCTGCTGCTATTGGAGCAGACGTTCCCATAGATACAGCCGCAGGGAATTTGGTGGTTGATATTGGCGGCGGAACAACCGAGGTTGCTATAATCTCTCTCGGCGGAATAGTTGCCTCAAACTCAATCAGGATTGGTGGCAATCGACTCGATCAAGCAATTGGTGAATATATAAGAAAAAAATACGGCCTTTCAATCGGCGACCAAACGGCAGAAGAGATCAAAATAGAGATAGGATCAGCAATTAAATCCGATAAAGAGAAACTAATGGAGATTAAGGGCAGAGATATGATAGCTGGCCTTCCAAAGACGATAACCATTAACGCAAACGAAGTAACCGAAGCAATTCAGAATGATCTTGATAAGATCATTCTGGCCATTAAAAGCGTTTTAGAGCAGGCACCCCCAGAATTATCTTCAGATATCATAGATAGGGGAATGGTCATGACTGGTGGCGGCTCTTTGCTAAGAAATCTTGATAAGCTTTTTACCAAGGCCCTTGGGATTCCATGCCATGTCGCCAGCGATTCACTTCTTTGCGTTGCAAGGGGAACGGGACTAGCACTAGAAAATCTCGACGATTATAAAAAAAGCTCGCTATCAAAATAGATGAGACATTGACCCGAGGAAATTAATTGCCTAAAATTTACTAGGGGGACATATTTTAAAAAAGATAGATAGCGATCACTCATTTATATTTATAACAATGGGCGCACTGGTAGGGTCGGTTCTCGGATTTCTACTATATGTTGCCTTAAGGACAATTTACTAATGAAAAAAATATATATAAAAGACCTAAAAATTGGCGACTCAATATTCGGTGAATCTTTTGCGATAAAATCATACGTTAGAAAGGCCTCGAGAAACA
Organism: Patescibacteria group bacterium UBA7522; assembly: GCA_002476865.1. GTDB lineage: Bacteria > Patescibacteriota > CPR2 > UBA1875 > UBA1875 > UBA7522. The sequence goes on from DLNA01000018.1 coordinate 11,964, forward strand.
ATAGACCCTATATTGACGTTGAACTAACTGATAAAACTGGCTCCGCAAAAGGCAAAGTCTGGTCAGATAACTTTTCTAATTGCGAGGAGGTAAAAGAGGGTGATATTGTAGAGGTTAATGCAACCGTTGATGAATTCTCTGGACCACAGTTAAATATTACCAACTTAAAAAAAATAACCGATTTTAATATTGAAGATTTTCAACAAACAAGCTCTTTTGACGTTGAAAAAATGTGGAGAGAGGTCTCTGATACAATCGAAAACATCAAAAACCCACATCTAAAAAAACTACTAAAAAATATTTTTGATTCAGAGACAACTAATCTTTTTAAGTATTCACCAGCTGCATACAGGGTTCATCATGCCTACATCGGTGGCCTGCTAGAACACACCTGGGAGATGTTAAAGATGGCGGGAGCACTTAAGTCACACTTTCCAAAAATCAATATGGACTTGGTATACAGCGGCATTATTTTACACGACCTGGGAAAAACCAAAGAATATGTTGCCAACACAACCATCGAGATCACAGACGTAGGAAAACTTCTTGGCCATATTTATTTGGGTTCCGAATGGATAAAATCGAAAGCGCCAGAAGAAATGCCAGAAGATCTTCTGAACGAAATTTTGCACATAGTTCTCGCCCATCACGGTGAAAAGGAATTTGGTAGTCCGGTTTTTCCAATGACAACCGAAGCTATAGCGGTTCATGCACTCGACTCGGCCTCTTCGAAAATGAATATGGCTTATATGAACATTAACGAATCGTTGGGAACAGATAAGTATACCCCTTACGTTAGTTATCTAAAAACTGAGCTCTATCGTTCCCCATATCTAGATGAGCAACTAAACGAAGATATACCATTTTAAAAAATCTGGAGGGTAATTTGGATTGTCAGGTTTGTCAAAAAAAGTCAGCTGGCATTAAAATAAACGGAAAAATATTTTGTCCTTATTGTGGCGAAATTATTAAAGATCCCACCGAACTATTGGAGGAGTCATACGAAAAAAAATCAAAAAAAGAGGATGGCTTTGATGACGTTTCTTCTGTCCCTGAAAACCAAGAGCCAAAAGCAAAAAGGATAGATAAAGAAGGAAAAGAGATTGAAAAAATTAAAGAAGATATCAAGTCCTTAAAGACCGAAAGAGAGGTTATTGAAAAAACTGAAGAGCTTTCGCTCAAAAAAAAGAAAGAATCAACAAAAATTAAAAACAAAAAAATAATCAAAAGCAACCGAAATAGAATCGGGATGAGCGTTTTGCCAAACGAGCCCGATCCAATTGAAGTTCTAGAGCTTGAACCTCCAACAAACCTAGAAATTCAGGAAAAGATTGACCTCGCTAATCAGGACCATGGTCAAGAAAAAGAAAAGGTAGAAAAGAATAGGAACGAAAAAGAGGCAGACAAAGAGAAGACTAGCGCCAAAAAAGAGCTGGATATACTCTCCGAAAAAACAGAAAGTAAAGAGAGTGATTTTCTAAAAAACAAATTAAATCTTAAAAAAACAAAAGATAAAAAAAATGCTCTTCAGAAAACAAGGGGCTTGTCAAAAAAAAGAAGGGTCTTGTTTATAGTTCTGCTCTTTTTTGTGGCTCTTGTCATTTTAAGTGGTGGCACTGTTTTTTATGTTAATAATTTTGTTATTAATCCGAGTATTATCCTTGAAAGAATTGAAAAGAAACCAAAATTTGATTTTAAAAGACCCGGTTTTATGCCGCCGGGCTATGAGATAAATCACCTTTCTAGCTCTAATGATAAAACGATTGAATACGTTTTCCAAAAATTTGATAAATCCAATCAAATAAAAATAAAAGAAACCTTTTTGAGCGACAATGGCTTTGAGATTTATCGCGAAATAGTCGCTAAAAAGAATGTGGATTATAAATTATTTTCACTTGACGATGATAATGAGATTTGGTTATTAGGGAAGAGGGAAGCATATTTTATAAATAAGGATATTCTTTTTGAAATAGTAACCACTGATCAAATCCCAGAAGAAGATTTATTAAAAATAGCAAAGGACCTTATTAATTGAAAACCACCCTCTTATTAATTAGACACGGCGAAGTAAAAAATCCTAAAAATATTGAATACGTAAGATTGCCCGGATTTCCCCTGAGTGAAAGAGGAAAAAAGCAAATCTTGGGTATGGCAAAAAAAATAAAAAATAAAAAAGTCGAAGTGATATATTCAAGTCCACTTTTAAGAGCCCGCCAAAGCGCAGAGATTTTTGCAAAAGAAAATGGAATAAAAAAAAGTAATATTTATATTAGCAAAAAAATCCTTGAAGCAAATTACAAAAAATGGGAGGGTGTAAAAAGAGACAAAAGAGAAAAGAATGTCATCGAGGGCTACTGGAATAATCCTGTAAAATATAGTGCGATGTTGGGCGAATCGGTTTACCATATTCAAAAAAGAGTTGTTGATGAGCTTTATAAAATTGCCGAAACGCATAGCGGTAAAACGATTGCCGTTTTTTTTCACGCCGATCCAATCGGCACCGCTCGCTTGTTTTTTGAAAAAAGACCCCTTTTACAAGTTACTGATCTTGAAACAAAACATGCATCTGTCACTTCAATAATTCTTGATGATAAGCTAAAATGTAAAAAGGTAGAATATAAAGAATACGTAAAAGCAGACGGATGGCGGAAAAATGAACAATGAAAAGTGGGGCGATTTAAAAATAAAAATTGAAGACAACTTTAAGGGTTTGGTCATTTTGAAAGAAAACGAAGAGCGAAAAGACGATGTTGGCAACACGATAAAAACAGATATCGAAACACTCGAATTTACTTCGCCACTCGGAAAAATAAGAATAGTAAGAACAAGTAGACCAAAAATAATCGAAAAAAAATCTCATTATCACAAAGGGGCCGGAGCCGCCAAAATTGAATATGTACTCTCAGAAGACGAGATGCATCACGAAATAAATATTTTTAAAATAAACGATACAGGCGAATGGGAGCTACTGGAACTTCCAGCAGAAAAATTTAGTTTTTAATAATTTATTTAATCAGATTATAATTTTCTGATTAGTAAGGAGAAAAATGTCAGGAGTAAAAAATCCATATCAAAGAGTCGGTGTTTTTGTTGATGTCCAAAATCTTTATTATAGCGCCAAAGCGCTTTATGGACACAAGGTTAATTTTGATGAAATTTTAAAAGAGGCGGTTGACGGTCGACAGCTCGTAAGAGCTATTGCCTACACGATTAAAGCTGATATGCCAGAGGAGCAAAATTTTTTTGATGCTCTCGGGACTATCGGATTTGAAGTTAAGTCAAAAGAACTTCAAACCTTTGTGAGCGGTCAGAAAAAAGGCGATTGGGATGTTGGAGTTGCAGTCGATGTTCTTAAAATGGCGCCCAAGCTTGATGTAATTGTACTCTGTTCCGGAGATGGCGATTATGCCGATCTTCTACATCACGCCAAAGCAGAAGGTTGCCGTGCAGAGGTTATATCCTTTGGAAAATCAACCTCCACCAAACTATTGGAGGAAGTAGACGATTTTATCGATATGGATAAAAAAAGTGATCGCTTTATTTTAAAAAATAAACCCACCGCAACAAATCATTCAAAAAAAACAAAAGGGACAATTAGTCCGAGCCAACCATCAGATAAAAGCATTCAAGATTCAAAAGAAAAGCTGATTAAAACGACAAAGCGCGGCTGGTTTAAATAAACGACCCTCTTTGTTATAATAAAAAAATGCAAAAAGTTATTACCAGGTTTGCGCCGTCACCAACAGGAAAACCTCATGTTGGTAATATTCGGACAGCTATTTTTGCCTATCTTTGGGCCAAACACAACAAGGGCCATTTTCTTCTAAGGATAGAGGACACGGATCAAGAACGACTTGTTCCGGAATCCTTGAAATATATCGAGGAATCGCTGGCCTGGCTCGGAATCGATTTTGATCAAGAGATTATTTATCAATCAAAAAGAAAAGAGATTCATCAAAAATACGCCAATGATCTCTTAAAATCCAAAAGGGCCTATAAATGCTTCTGCACGAAAGAAAGATTAGAAAAATTGAGAGAAAACCAAATAAAAAAGAAGATGCCCCCGGGATACGACGGGCTTTGTCGCAACCTAACGAAAGAGGAACTTCTAGCTAAAAAAGATGCTTCATATGTAATTAGATTCAAAATGCCTAAAAACGGTGTTGCCAAATGGGATGATAAAATTCGGGGCGAAATGAAGATAAATTTTGATATTTCGGACGATCCGATTATATTAAAGACCGACGGATTCCCAACATATCACCTCGCTTCTGTTGTTGACGATCATGAACTGAAGATAACTGATGTTATTAGGGGAGAGGAGTGGATATCTTCTACCCCAAAGCATCTTGCGCTATATGAAGCGCTTGGTTGGCAACCACCAGGTTTTGCCCATATGCCACATATAAACGGACCCGATGGCTCTAAACTTTCAAAAAGACACGGCGACACCGCCTTGTTAGATTATCGCGCACAGGGATATCTACCCGAAGCGATTTTTAATTTTTTAGCACTCTTGGGATGGAATGATGGGACTGAAAAAGAAATCTTTGAAAAAAAAGAGCTCATAAAAAGTTTTAATTTAAAAAGAATCGGCAAATCTCCAGCCGTTTTTGACATTAAAAAACTTGATTGGATGAACGGGCACTACATTAGAAACTTAACGACCGAGCAACTCAAAAATAAGATAATCAAGCTTCTGCCGGGTAGCAAAATTACAAAACTTAAAAACCTTGATCGAATTCTAGAAGTAGAGAAGACGCGCCTGGTTGTTCTATGTGACATTGAGAAGGAAACTGATTTCTATCTTGACGCGCCAAAATACGGCGCAAAACTTTTAATTTTCAAAAAATCCAATAAAACCGACACGCTCAAAGGACTTACGGAAACACTTCAGTATTTCGAAGCAGAGAGGTGGCCGGATACGGTGAAGGGACTAAATCTCTCCCTTGGTAACGTAGCCGCAAACCATAATTTATCTAATGGTGATGTCTTTTGGCCTGCTAGAGTAGCTCTTTCCGGGCTCGAAAAATCACCTAGCCCAGCTGAGTTGCTTTGGGTCTTGGGAAAAAAAGAGTCACTTAAAAGGATTAAAAAAGCTATTAATCTATTAAAATGAATGAGTTACTAAATTTAATCCTAAATGTAATATCCGTTCTTTTTCTTTTCGATATTTTTCTTTTTTTATTATCTGCCAAGCTTAAAAGGCAAGATATTGCCGATGTTTTTTGGGGAATAAAGTTTATTATTATTGCGCTTTCATTTTGGTTACTGGCACCGGGAAAAACGGTCCCAGGGACTCTTGTCCTTTTTCTTGTTACCCTTTGGGGACTGAGATTGTTCTTTCATATTGGATCAAGGTGGCTTAAAAAAAATGAAGATAAACGCTACCTTGACCTTTCTAAAAATTGGGGTAAATTTTTTTATTTAAGATCTTTTTTGCAAACATTTTTATTTCAGAGCTTTTTAGCGCTGGCCATAAGCATTCCGGTTATCTCTTTAATTTTTTCATCTGGTCAAATTAATAATTATCTTCTTTTTAGCGGACTATCGATCTGGCTTTTTAGTTTAATAATTGAATCTGTCTCTGACTTTCAGCTCTCTAGGTTTCTTAAAAACCCCAAAAATAAAGGGAAGGTTATGGATAGGGGTCTTTGGAAATACTCTCGTCACCCAAATTATTTTGGCGAAGTTCTGCTTTGGTGGGGAATTTACATAATCTCTCTGAACGACATCGAACGTTGGTGGTTTTTGATTATCGGACCCCTTACTATATCTTTTTTAATACTATTTGTTTCGGGAATACCGATGGCCGAAAAACACTATAAAAACAACAAAAAATACCAGAAATATTCTCAAAAAACAAGTAAGTTTATCCCTACCCAACCTAAAAATAATTGACTTTTTGATAAAAACATTTCATAATAAAAAATACCATTGTCGGATACAAGGGAGAATGACCGTGGAGCACTTTCAGGCGCTTTTCAGGGAACACAAAAAAGAGAGAGTCATAGACCTTCTTTGTGGATTTGTTTATCGAATTACAGAGAGAGAACGTGGAGCAATTGCTTTAATGCATGACATTGAGAGAGGCACTAGCTTCAAGTTTTGGCTAATTAAGGCCGAGCAGCCCATGGGAGCAAGAAGGATGCTAATCTTTCACGAAGATAAGCCGTTACCAGTAATCTCTCGAGAAAAATCTAACTTTGACGTCGAAATCGGGGATATCGTTCTCTTTGCAAGACCAAAGAAAAAGTCAGCGGCATTCCCGGTAGTTTCATTGAGTGAATATCGCCGAATATCTTCAGAGATAAAGCGTCGAAGTAGCGCTACCAAAGGGGTAGCAATTGATCCTCTGGGAATAAAAAGGCGAGATCATCGATGGGTAGAAGCTCCTCCTTTGGTAGCAACTCCTAGAACAAATATTGATCGTCATCACACCTAGTGTGGTGACGATCTCTTTTTTTAAAAAATGAGATTAGTAAGGATTTTTGGTGTTAAGTTTGCGATTTATAACAAAGAAGCTGTCTAAATATAAAAAATCTCTGAGCCAGTTCGGTCAGAAAATCTTTTTGTTCAAATCCGTCTTCGTGGATACACGTCGAGCACCTTTGGTGCTCTTATTGGTTCAGCACT
>DLNA01000011.1 GCA_002476865.1 Patescibacteria group bacterium UBA7522
TATGTGTTTAGCCACTCCAATTCAAATAAAAGAAATTAAAAATAAAATGGCGACCGTTGATCATGGCGGTAAGGAATTTTTTGTCTCTCTTCAACTGATACCACAAGCAAAAGTGGGCGACTGGATCTTGGCGCATGGAGAAATTGGTATCAGTATTTTGCCCGAGAGGGAGGCGCTTGATATACTGAGTTTAATCCAAGAATCCGAACACGAAAGTTAGGAGGAACCTTGTCCAAGATTATTCTCACTCCAGCCGCTGGAGAGTTTGTCGCTAAGATGCTTATCTCCTGTGGTGCGAAGGGCTGCGATCTTTCGGTCTCCCGTCTTTTCGGGATGAATCGACCCGTAAACCTAACTAGCTTTCAGAGTAAGGGCAACTGGCTTAAGCCGGTCTTTGGCAACCTGAATCAGTTTGCCACTGAAGAGGGTCTTACCGAGATCGATATCGATGAGGTTGTCTATTATTTCGGCGGGCGTCATCATATCGATTACATGATCAGGAAGGCCACTCAGTCAGACCTGGGGTATCTAATGAGTCTTGATGCTGGGCTAGTGCTTGATGTTCTTTTGCCGCTAACCAATGGCTTTTACCAAAACGGCAAAGAAGTGCTGATTCTCGAATCTTTTGTAGAGGTCAACTCAAAAGATTCGGGTGTGGCCTTCTTTCATCGCGGTCTTGTGGTTAGGGCCGATGTTTCTGAGGAGGTTGTCCGACGAATCTTTCAAGACCAACGACAATCAAAGGAGTTTATGTTGGCGCTTGGGCGCTTGGGTGGCTCCGTTGCTCTGCCAGAGAACCTTCTTTCGGCGCTAAGGAGGAGAGAATAAAAAGAGACGAACCATCTGGCTCGTCTCTTTTCTATAAGCACCCCAATTGTTAACTGTTTATTTTGAGTTTAACCTCTTTTCCAGTTTTCGCCTTTGGAATTCTGATAGTTAAAATCCCTTTTGCAAACGTAGCCCTGGCTTTGTCTGGCTCTCCCTCAACCGGTAGAGAGACGCTTCTGGAAAAGGCGCCCCAAAAACATTCTTTTGCGACATAGCCGCCCTCTTCAACTTCGCGCTCTTCTTTCCTTTCGCCTCTGATTGTTACCAGGTCTGGCTTTACGGTTATATCGATGTCTCCTTCGTCAACGCCCGCTACCGGTGCCTTAACTACAATGTCGGTGGCTGTTTGATAAACGTCAACGGCCAATTGACCTTCGTTTTCGGTTTGGCTAAACCAGTCATTTGTGGTTGTCTCTATGTCGCTTCCGCCGAAAAAAAGTTCCTCTTCGGACAGCTGATTGTTAAATCTAGACAGTGCCTTTTTTACCATTTTACCCTCCACAGGATTCGCAATGTTATTCTCTGTCGAATCCCTAGTCCCGCCGTAACAACAAGTGAAGGCGGACATTTTTGCCTTACGCGTAGACGGCCGAACCAATATTTTTTTATCTTCTTTATTTTAAATCGAAAAAAAGATAAAATCAAATTTATGTTAAATAAGCTTAAGAATTTATTAATTGAGACAATTTTTCCGTCATATTGTCTTGGTTGCAGAAGGATTGGCTCTTTTGTTTGTGGCGATTGTTTTGAAAAAATAATCAAAATTAAATCACAAACTTGTCCTTTCTGTAAAAAGATAAGTCCCGGTGGTGCGACTTGCCCCAACTGTAAATCAAAAGCATCTCTTGAAGGGGTTTTGTCTTTTGGTTATTTCAAGGATGACTTGATGCGAGAGATTGTTTATCGGTACAAATACGAGGGCCTTTTTGCTATTTCCGAAATTATTTCTGACTGGCTATTGAATCTGGTTAACCAACAATCGATCGATTTTGATTTAATAACCTTTACGCCCTTGAGCCGAAAAAGAAAAAACAAAAGGGGATATAATCAATCAGAGGTTTTGGCGAAAAAAATTTCAAAAAAACTTAAAATTCCTTGTGAGTCGTTGATTGAAAAAAGAAGAGAAACAAAGCCTCAAGTTGGCCTGGGAAGGAAAGAGAGAATTTTAAATCTCAAAAATGCTTTTTTTATAAAAAAGAGAGTTAACTTAACGAGCAAGAGGATTGTTATTGTCGATGATGTAATAACAACCGGCTCAACTCTTAATGAATGTGCGTTTGTTCTTAAAAACGCTGGCGCCAAAAAGGTTTGGGGCCTAACAATCGCAAAGGAATAAAAACCTCGAACGTTTTGTTGATTAAAACCTTAAAGACGAAGAGTTCGAATTAATTTATCAATTATGTTTTCGCCTCGATCTTCTTGCTCGGGTATCTTTCTGAGTAGATATCCTTTTAGCAGAATAGGATCGATGTTTTCAATATTTATGATTACGCTTGGAAGGTATTTTTTTCTAAAGGTCAAGTAAAGATTTTTTACGCTTGAATTATAGACCATCCAAAAAGAGTGAATTTCGCTAAATGGATAAAATTTGTCATCCAAATAAAGTCCGATAGGGGTTATTTTGTATTCGACGTCAGTTGGATTTATGGTGCGAATATACCAAAACATAATTGCAGAAACAACTATGGTCACGCCAATTACAAACCAATCATTTTGCCAAGCCGAATAACCGATAAGGGCTATTATTAAAACTAGCGCCACACTATACCACCGAATTGTTTTTTCGCTTTTTTTAAAAGTTGGCGCCGTCCAAGAAAAAACCACCTTATCAGAAATACCCCTGTTCTCCTTTTGGTTTTCTTGCGAGAGCTGATTAATTTTTTCCCCTCCGATCATATTTTTATTTTAGCACAATTTTAAAAAACAGCCACTTGGTAGCTGTTTTTTAATTGGATAAACTTTGGGTAAGTTTATTTTTTTGTCGACATTATTATAATTCAGGTTTTTTTACTTTTTACCAATTCCTAACTTGGCGGTGGGGGTGGGATTCGAACCCACGATGCCCTTGCGGACATGGCAGTTTTCAAGACTGCTGCCTTCAACCACTCGGCCACCCCACCAAGACGCCGCTAGGCGGCTTTAATTTACAATTTACATTTTTAAATTTTCAATGAATATATAATTAATAAATTTTAAATTTATTCGTAACTTGTAACTTGTAAATTGTAATTCGATTGCCTTGCAATCGTTGGCGGTGGGGGAGGGATTCGAACCCTCGCGCCGGAATACTCCGACCTACAGGTTTAGCAAACCCGCCCCTTCAGCCTCTTGGGTACCCCACCAGAACGAAGCATCTGCTTCTCAGTTTTTAATTTTTAATTTTCAACTTGAAATTAATTTTTAAATTTATAACGTTTTAAACATTCAATCAAAATTTAGAATTTTAAATTTCAAACTCTCACCTTCGGTGAATTGGTGAGCCCGGTGCGACTCGAACGCACGACCAATTGCTTAAAAGGCAACTGCTCTACCAACTGAGCTACGGGCCCACATTAACTAATTTAACATGAATTTAAAATTTTCAATTTACAATTTAAAATGAAGCTCTAATTAATCGATTATAAATTCTAGATTGGCCATTGACCTTAAATTTCAAGACCTCAAAACGCTTTCTGATTTTACCTTAAATGAGCCAATTTTTCAATGATAATGATTTGGGATAAAAATATGATATTATTTAAACATGACTACGGAGGGTAACAAGAACATACAAAGAGCGGTCTCGAGCTTTAATCGAGATCAAAAAGAGGCCGATGTTGAGCGTCAAGCAGTGGCTCTTGGTATGCCTTATTATGATTTTAGAAAAATGGAGCTACCAACCGATGTTATCTCCTTAGTTTCAGAGGTAGAGGCCGCCAGAGGCGTTGTGCCGATATCAAGAAGTGGCGATAATCTTGTTGTTGGAATAACAAATCCTGATACCACTAAAATAGAAGATATTTTAGAATATCTCGCCAGTCATTTTAAAATTGAAAAAGCGCTTATCTCAATAGATTCCGTAAAGGATATTTTGCCTCGCTACGAAGGCCTTATTAAACAAAATTTAACCGAGGAGCGGGACTACGAAATTACGATCGCCGAATCAAGCGTTACGTTTAAAGAGCTAGAAGAGCAACTAAATCTTGCTCCGCTAAAGGATATATTAAAATTTATCCTTTCGGCTGCTATACACGCCAAATCATCGGATGTTCACCTGGAGCCACAAAGAGAGGGTGCCAGAATTAGATTTAGAATTGATGGTGTTTTGCATATTGTTGGCAAAATAAAAAAAGATCGTTATGACTATATTCTTTCCCAGGTTGAACTTGCCTCTGGAATGAAGCTAAACGTTAATGAAGCCCAAGAGGGAAGATTAGAGGTCGTTTTAAAAGGAACAACCGTTAATGTTAGGGTGGAGACAATGCCGACTCTCTACGGCGATGACATTGCTCTCAGGATTTTTAATACGGAATCTACTATGTTAGAGCTCAAGGACCTTGGACTAAATGATTATAATCGTGGAATAGTAGAGAATGTCCTTTCGAGGCCCCAAGGAATGATTTTGGTTGTTGGGCCGACTGGTGCCGGAAAAACGACCACAATCTACGCCATTATTAATCGTCTAAATGAGCCGGGTCTTAAAATTATTACTTTAGAGGATCCGATTGAATACGCCATAGCCGGAGTTTCTCAAAGCCAAATAGACGAAAATGAGGGATTTAGCGTCAGATTAAAGGCCGTTTTAAGAGAGGACCCAGATATTGTAATGGTTGGAGAGATAAGAGATGCCGAAACGGCTAATGTGGCACTTCACGCCGCTCTTACCGGCCATATGATGATTTCAACATTTCATGCAAACAACGCCGCCGCCGCCCTCGGGCTTTTAAAGGAGATTACCGAAGACAATTCTTTGCTTTCTTCGGGAATAAACCTTATTGTTGCTCAACGTTTAGTAAGAAAACTCTGCGAAAATTGTAAGAAAAAAACAGAGCTCTCCGAGGAAGAATATCAATTTGCACAACGAATCTATAATGACACTCCAGAAGAGATTCGCGGAGAGCGAACGCTAGATTTTTACGAACCGGTTGGTTGCGACTTATGTAACAACCTCGGCTACCTAGGGAGGACTGGAATTTTTGAAACCTTACCGCTAACGGTTGATCTTCAGAAAATTATTAATAAAGAAAAGGTTACCATAACAGAAATTCAAGAAGCGGCCAAGGTCTCGGGCATGGTTACAATGGAGCAAGACGGACTCTTAAAGGCGATGGATGGAATAACTTCGCTTGATGAAATAATGAGAGCGGTAAGAGAGTAGGGGCATAATTTTTTAGCTTCTTAATTGCGAGGGAAAATATAAAACCGCCCGGGATTATTAAAAGTTGAGAAAAAAATGACAGAAAAAGAGTAGTTTATGAATTTTGAATTTCTAATTTTGATTAAATTTTGAATTCAATATTTATTGAATTTGATCATTAATTTATAACTCAAAATCAATTTACAGCCAACCCTTGTCGCTCTCAAACTCTTCGAGGAGTTTTTTTTGTTTCCGGGTTAATCTAGTTGGTGTTTTGACGACAACCGTTACCAGATGATCGCCGAATCGACCGGAATTAATAATAGGCATGCCCTTTTCGGCAATTTTGAAGATTTTTCCGCTTTGAGTGCCGGCGGGGATTTTTAGTTTTACTTTGCCGTGAACGGTTTTTACCTCAACAACGGTTCCTAGTGAGGCCCGAGGAAAAGAGATCTCGGTCTCTGATTTTATGTTGGGGCCGGATCTCTCAAATTCTCGGTTTGGTTTTATTCTAATCCTAAGATATAAATCACCGGCTGGAGTTCCTTTTGGGCCGGCCTCACCCTTGCCGGAGAGTCGAATCGTTTGACCATCTTCGATCCCGGCTGGAATTTTTATCTTAAGACCTTTTCGTTCTTTTAGGCGGCCAGCTCCACCGCATTTAGAACATCTTTTTTCGGGGATTTTTCCGGTTCCATCGCAATCATCACAGGTCGCAACTTGAGCAAAGGTTCCAAACATTGTTTGGCGAGCTTTTTTAATTTGACCGCTGCCACCACAGGTGGGACAGGTTTTAATTTTTGTGCCCGGCTCGGCACCGCTGCCGTTACATTTATCGCATTGGTTCAGCTTATCCAGGACAATCTCTTTTTGAAGCCCCTTTACTGCATCCATAAAATCGATCAATATCTCTGTTTCAACGTCAGCTCCACGTTTTTGGGCTCTTGAGCTTCTAGCTCCTCCAAAAAAATCACCAAAAATATCGCCGAGTCCACCAAGATCCTCAAAATTAACATTAAAGCCACCCGTACCGTAACCGCTTTGGGCAAAATCGCTCCAGTTATAACTACCGGCACCGCTACCCATATTGGGGCCAGCGTGGCCAAATTGGTCGTACGACTTCCTCTTCTCGTCATTCGAGAGAATATTGTAGGCCTCATTAATTTCTTTAAACTTCGCCTCATCTTCTTTGGTTCCACCTTTATCCGGGTGATATTTTAAGGCGAGTTTTCGATAGGCCTTTTTAATCTCTTCTTTGGTAGCGCTTTTGGCGACGCCCAAAATTTCGTAATAATCTTTTGCCATATTTTTTCTTTGTTACTAATAGTCGCTCGTGGTAACTTATCGAGAGGTTTCAACAAGTCACCACTCAGTAACTATTGGTTCTGGCCACTCTTTCTTTTTTTACTTCTCTTCTTCTTTTTTGTTTTCTTCCTCAACTACTTCGCCTTCAGCAACCTCTTCGTCTTTTTCCTCTCCTGTACCCTTACCCTCCTCTGCCGATTCTTGATACATCGCAGCTCCTATTTTTTGAACCGCTTCACCAAGTTCGTCGTAGGTCTTTTTAATGGCGTCAAGGTCTTCGCCTTCTTTTTCTTTTTTTAGATTCTCTACCAATTTGTCGATCTCTTTTTTATCTTCCGGCTTAACTTTATCGCCGGCATCTTTTAGGGTCTTTTCTGTCGTGTAGATTAGCGAATCAGCCATGTTTTTGGCCTCAACCAACTCTTTTTTCTTTTTGTCTTCATCGGCGTGTTTTTCGGCCTCCTTTTGCATTTTCTCAACTTCTTCTTCGGAAAGTCCAGACGATCCAGTGATGGTGATTTTTTGCTCTTTTCCGGTGGCTTTATCTTTGGCCGAAACGTTCAGGATACCGTTAGCGTCGATGTCAAAGGTAACCTCAACCTGTGGGATCCCTCTTGGGGCGGGTGGGATACCGTCTAAGATAAAGCGTCCAAGGGTTTTATTATCTTTAGCAAACTCTCTTTCTCCCTGAAGAACGTGAACCTCAACCGAAGTTTGATTGTCGGCTGCAGTTGAAAAGATCTCGCTTTTTGAGGTTGGGATGGTTGTGTTTCTTTCGATTAGCTTAGTTGAAACTCCACCAAGGGTTTCAATCCCAAGCGAAAGAGGTGTTACATCCAAAAGAAGGATATCTTTTACTTCACCGCCAAGAACACCGCCTTGAATAGCCGCACCCGTAGCGACAACTTCGTCTGGATTAACGCCTTTTAGGGGCTCTTTTCCAAAGAATTTTTTTACAATCTCCTGAACCTTTGGCATTCTTGTCATGCCCCCAACTAAAATAACCTCGTTAATATCTTTGGCCTCAATTCCAGCATCTTTTAAGGCCTTTTTTACTGGTTCAATCGTTTTTTCAATCAAATCACCGACCAAATCTTCTAATTTGGCTCTAGTCATCTTAAAGTTTAGGTGCTTTGGACCCGATTGGTCAGCGGTAATGAAAGGAATGTTGATTTCGGTCTCCATTGTAGAAGAGAGTTCAATCTTGGCTTTTTCGGCGGCCTCTTTCAGACGCTGAAGAGCGGCCGTATCGGACGAAAGATCAACCCCTTGATCTTTTTTGAATTCTTCAACCAGCCACTCAATTAAGTGTTGGTCAAAATCGTCTCCGCCAAGGTGGGTATCGCCGTTTGTTGATTTAACCTCAAAAACGCCGTCACCGAGTTCTAGGATTGAAATATCAAACGTACCACCACCAAGATCATAAACAGCAATTTTTTCGTCCTTTTTTTTGTCTAGCCCATAGGCTAGCGCGGCGGCGGTTGGTTCGTTAATTATTCTTTTAACTTCTAGTCCAGCAATTTTGCCGGCATCTTTAGTGGCTTGTCTTTGAGCGTCGTTAAAGTAAGCCGGAACGGTGATGACGGCTTCTTTTACTTCTTCGCCGAGGTAGCTTTCGGCGTCTGCTTTTAGCTTCGAAAGAACCATCGCCGAAATCTCTTCTGGGCTATAGGTTTTTTCTCCCATCTTTACTTTAACGGCGTTGCCAGATTTTTCGATCTTAAAAGGGAAGAGCTTAATATCTCTTTTAACCTCTTCGTCATCGTAGGCACGGCCAATTAGGCGCTTTGCTGAGAAAATTGTATTTTCATAGTTTATAACGGCCTGACGTTTTGCGGCCTGACCAACAAGTCGTTCGCCGTTTTTTGATTCGGCCACGATTGAGGGTGTGGTTCGATTTCCTTCAGCGTTTGGAATAATTTTCGCTTCGCCACCCTCCATAACCGCCATGGCAGAGTTAGTTGTTCCTAAGTCGATTCCAATAATTTTACTCATTTTATCTCCTTCCTTTCTCTTTTGTTTTATTTTCGGCCGAAACCTTTACTTTGGCCGGTCTAATTATTTTTCCGTTGATTTTATATCCTTTAGTGATGGTTTCAATTATTTTCCCTGGAGGTTTTTCACTGGCAACCTCTTCAACGGCGTCATGTTCGTGAGGATTAAAATCGTCATCCGAGGATATCTCTTCCAGCCCCTCACTTGTTAACACTTGTTCGAGCTGCTTCTCTATCTGTAAAACTCCTTTAGCCCAGTTATTTTCTTCCAATTCTTTTGGAAGATGTTTGGTTGCGAGTTTGAAATTATCGATTACCGGAAGAATTTGTAATATAAGATCGATATTTGAATATTTAGAAAACTCCTCCCTTTCTTTCTGAGCTCTTTTTTTGTAATTTTCAAAATCGGCCTGAACTCTTTGGCAAAGCGCCAGCAAGTCATTTATTTTCTGATTATTTTTTGGATTGTTTTTTTCTTTTTTCACTTTTTTTCTCCAAAATATTTTTTACTTCACTTATGGCTGATAGATTTTTTTCGTAGCTCATCCTGGTTGGCCCAATAATTCCCAAATATCCGAGATGGCCAAAAGGTGATTCAAAACGAGAGACCAAAACAGAACAACCGGCGGATTTTCCTATTGGCATTTCAGAACCGATATAGACCCTTGTCTCTGCATTTCTGGGAAGCTCTTTCACAAAGTGCGATAAGTTATCTATTAGATCGGCGGTTTTTAGCAATCTTTCTGGATCAAGCAGCTCTGGGTAAGAAAAGAGATTTCCGAGTCCATAAGAGAAAATCTCTTTATTTGTGCCGGCAAAGCCCATGTTTTTTGTTATCTCTGAAAGAACCTGTGAGGCCGATTGGAGCTGTCTTTCAAAACTATCTTCTATCGACTCAATTCTTTTTTTGGCGACAAGTCCCTCTCTTTCAAGTAATTTTTCCTCTTCTTCGATTAGGTCAACCAAATAACGATAACCTTTCTCTGTTGGTATTCGACCAGCCGAAGTGTGAGGATGAGTCAAAAAACCAAGTCGTTCTAGTTCTGACATTTCGGCTCTAATGGTAGCTGAAGAAAAGGGAAACGAGTACTTTTCGGCTATCGAAAAAGAACCTATTGGTACACCGGTTTCAACGTACTCTCTAATAATGGCCTCTAAAATCGCTTCTTTTCGGGAGTCCAATCCAAGCTCCTTTATTAGCACTCACATCTTATGAGTGCTAATAAAATATAGCAAAAATGCTTCTTTTTTGTCAAGAGTATTTCGCTGATTGCCGGTAAAGAAACTTTGAGCTATAATTTAGACATTACCAAGGAGGGTTTTTGAACAACTTTTTTTTAATGGGGGAGTCAATCTTTTTATTTTTTGGCGTAGTTTTTTTTATCTTTTTCTCCAGTTTTTTGTATGCTTTGGGACGATTCAGGGGCGAAAGATATCAAAGAAAAATTAATAAAGAATTTGATGATTTTTCCCAAGACAGAGCTGAAATAGAAGATATTTTGGAGTCGCTTTCG
Organism: Patescibacteria group bacterium UBA7522; assembly: GCA_002476865.1. Classification (GTDB taxonomy): domain Bacteria; phylum Patescibacteriota; class CPR2; order UBA1875; family UBA1875; genus UBA7522. Next base: position 9,978 of record DLNA01000011.1, read on the forward strand.
GACGGTCTTTTTGTGGTCGATAAAGATAATAAAATAATTTATTATAATCCGGCCGCTCTTTCGGCGCTTGACATGATTTTTCCCCGAGAAAAAATTATTGGTAAAAATGTCGAAGATCTACTTCCGGTAATTGGTAGTCATGGGCCAGAATCAATTACAAAAAAGGTTTTTAAGGATGGACGTCAGTCGATTCGAAACGACTTTCGATTGGTAAAGCCCGAAAAAACGATTCGATTACACACCAATATCTCGCCCTTTTTTGATAAAGAAAAAAAATTAAAAGGGGCAACAATTTTTTTTAGAGACATCACTACCGAAAAACTTCTTGATGAACAAAGAGCCGAGTTTAACGCTGTTGCTTCCCACGAACTTCGAACCCCATTAAGTATTATCGAAGGATATCTTTTCTATGTTTTAGATCCGGCATCAAAACTTAAATATAGCAAAGAGACAAGAGAATATCTTTTAAGGGCACACGAAGCAGCCGAAAATTTAAATCAACTAGTTGGTGATATCCTAACAATAGTTCGGTCAGAAGAGGGCCAGCTCGAAATAAAGCCCAAAAATGTTGACGTTGTTTTAGAGGCACAGAAAATCGTTAAAAACTTCAAAGATAAAGCCAAAGAGTGCGATCTTGATTTAAAATTTAAAGTTCTTACAAAAGAAAGGTCGATCAAGGTTGAAACCGATCCAATTAAGTTTAAAGAGATCCTAGATAATCTTATCTCAAATGCTATTAAATTTACGAAAAGAGGGGCCGTTACAATAGAGATCGGCCGCCTTCAAAGCGAAGTAATGATTAATGTTATTGATACTGGAATTGGCCTAGCCGAATGTGAGCACGAGAATATCTTTGATAAGTTTTATCGGGTCGAGAATTATATCACTAGAAAGTCCTCTGGTACTGGGCTTGGTCTTTATATTGTTAAAACCTTTGTTGAAAGATTGGGCGGTCGAGTCGGGGTGCATTCGACGCCCGGCAAAGGATCAAGATTTTACTTTACTTTGCCGTTAAATTATTCTAAGAGAGCAACCTTAGACAACGACGGAGATATCAAATGAAGCCAACCATTCTTGTTGTAGATGACGACATGGCGCTAACAAAGCTTTATAGCACAGCCCTTTCAAGTCGCGGATATCGAGTTTTGGTGGCTCAAAACGGTGAGGAGGGAATGGCCATTGCCGAAACCGAGCGGCCCGATTTGATTTTACTGGATGTTATGATGCCGGAAATTCACGGATTACACGTTTTGGATATTCTGGGATCAATTGATTCTCTTAAAGATACAAAAATTATTATCTTAACGGCTCTCTCTGATGTAGCAACCAAGGAAAAGGCAGTGGAGCTTGGAGCTTACGACTTTATTGTAAAATCGGAAAGCAGTATGGCTGAAATTATTGATAAAGTGCATCGGGCGGTTTCGTAATGGCAAAAATAATTTATGACACACAAATAGGGGATTTTCTTGATCATCTGGCCGAAGAATATGCGGTTTTTTTGCCGACAGAAAATAATCCGCGATCCTTTTCGGCTCAATTTAAATTCGGCCGCTATCAAAAAGGGACAAAACCGATTTTAAATTATCCTTTAACCGTCTTGCCGCCTAAAGAGTTTATTTTTCCGGCCGAGGATGTTCTTTTTAAGTATCAAAAAGAGCAAATCATCGAAGCAAAACCTCAAAAACAGATTATCTTCGGACTCTCTTATGACGATTTAGAGGGGATTGAAAAGCTTCGTAAAGTTTTTGAGGTGCCGGTCAGGGACAAGCCGATCGTTGATAAGCTTGAAAACACAATTTTAATAGCCATTGATCGTTATAGTCCGCCTGGCAGCATCTCTTTTGATCTTTATCTTCAAGAGATTGAAAAAGGGGTTTTTGTCGCCTTTGTGGGGTCGAAAAAGGGGAAAACACTTCTCGGTAAGGGAAAGTTTAAGGACCACAAGATTCAAGTCCCAACAATTATTTTTAAAAAGGATCCTCTTTTGAATGATCCGAATCTTTCGATGGCGTTTAAAAAATCAAAAGATCACCCCATCTGGTCCGAACTTTCCAAAAAGTGTTTCGGATGCGGTATCTGTAGTTATGTTTGTCCGCTTTGTTATTGCTACGACGTTAAGGATAAGCCGGAATTTGGTGCCGAAAGCTGTGGCGTGCGCTGTCGAACCTGGGACTCTTGTCTTTTAAAAAACTTTGCTGAAACTTCAAATCATAACTTTAGGACAGAGTTAAAAGACAGAATCTATAATTGGTACTTTCATAAATTCGTCCGAATGCCTAAGGAATTTGGTTTTAGCGGTTGCGTCGATTGTAACCGTTGTGTCGTTTATTGTCCGGCCGGCATTAATTATCGTAAGGTTTTAAAGCGAGTTTTAGATGATTACAAAAAGGGCCTTAAAAAATGAAAACAGAAAATTATATTCCTCAAAAAGCTAAGATTATCAAAAAAGAATATCTTTGTGACGATGTTATCTCTTTGCGCCTGAAGGTTTTGGGCAGAAAATCATTCTCCTTTTTGCCCGGCCAGTTTGTGATGCTCTCTGTGTTGGGATTTGGAGAAGTTCCGATTGGGATTACGAGCGCTCCAAAAGAGAAGCGTTATTTTGAGGTCGCTGTCAGATCTGTTGGGATGGTAACAAAAAAGATATTTACTCTTAAAGAGGGTGATTATATTGGTGTTGGCGGTCCCTTTGGAAACGGTTTTCCGCTCTCAGAAATAAAAGGTAAGGACTTGGTTTTAGTCGCTGGTGGCATTGGTCTTGCACCCCTTCGATCTTTAATTAAGCACATCGCCGAAAATCGTCGTCTGGTAAAATCCCTAACAATTTTTAATGGGGCTCGTTGTCCAGAGCAACTGCTTTTTAGGGACGAATATTCTGATTGGAGAGATTTTTCGGAGGTCTCTCTTTCGGTTGAGAGTTGCGACTCGAGTTGGAAAGATTGTGTTGGTAATATAAGTGAAATTTTCGGCCGCACCAAGATTAAGAGGGGCTCGATAATGATTGTTTGTGGTCCGCCTCCGATGTTTGATCCGGTTATCAATCACTATGCTGGTAAGTCGGTCTCCGAAAGTGATCTTTATTTTTTACTTGAAAGGAAGATGAAATGTGGTGTTGGGAAATGTCAGCACTGCACCTGTGGCGAGCTTTATGTTTGTCTTGATGGTCCGGTCTTTGCTTACGATAAGATAAAATATAATCAGGAGGCCTTTAAGTAATGTCTAGCCAATATTCTATTGCGGTTTTTGATTTAACCGATTGTGAAGGGTGTGAGCTTCAGTTCCTTTCGCTTCGGGATCGTCTGAATAAAAAAGGTAAGGATTTTCAGGTCGCTAATTGGCGTCTTTTGGATACGGTGGCTAGTCCTGGCCCCTATGATGTAACTTTTATTGAGGGAAGCCCTATTACGGAATCTGACATCGAAATAGTTAAAATGGCTCGGGCTGTTTCAAGAAAAATTGTTGCGCTAGGCACCTGCGCTGTTTTGGGTGGTCTGCAGGCGGCTCTTCCTCAAGAGAAGCGCGAAAAATACTTAAAAGAGATCTATGGTAAAAACTACAAATCAAAAAACAAACATCCTAAGCCACTTTCTTACTATATTGATGTTGATATCAGTTTACCTGGTTGTCCGATAAATCCAGACGAGCTCGAAGGACTTCTTTCGGATCTTTTTATCG
>DLNA01000013.1:0-15692 GCA_002476865.1 Patescibacteria group bacterium UBA7522
AAGGTTAAAAAAGAGAGTAAACACATAGAAGAGCGATCGCCCATTGTTGCCGTCTTGGGCCACGTTGATCATGGAAAAACTTCTCTTTTGGACAAAATTAGAGAAACTGATGTCGCTAGTGGTGAGTCGGGTGGCATCACTCAGCATATTGGTGCTTACCAGGTTGAGGTAAAAAAAGATGGTTCGAAAGATAAAAAGAAGATTACCTTTTTGGATACACCTGGACACGAGGCCTTTGAAAAAATGAGAGAACACGGAGCAAGGGTAACTGATATAGCGATTTTAATTGTTGCCGCTGATGACGGAGTAAAGCCGCAAACTAAAGAGGCGATTAAGCACATTAAAAACGCTAAAAGCCAAATGGTTGTAGCGGTTAATAAAATAGATAAACCCGGGGCAGATCCGACAAGAGTAAGACAAGAGCTGATGGCCGAAGGGGTTTCTCCTCATGAATGGGGTGGAGACACGGAGTTTATTGATATTTCTGCCAAAAGTGGTGAGGGGATTGATAAACTATTAGAAACTATTATTGCTATCGCTGAGGTAAATGAATTGGTTGCAGATCCGACCGTGTCTGCTCAGGGCGTAGTCGTTGAGTCACGAATGGAACCGGGTAAGGGACCGGTTGCTACCATCTTAATTCAAAATGGTTCGTTGAGAGTTGGCGATTATATACAGGCCGGAGAAACTTATGGAAAAGTTAAGTTGATGGAAGATGAGCACAAAAATAAATTGGACGAGGCCCTGCCTTCAAGAGCAGTAAGAGTTACTGGGTTAAGATCGGTTCCCGAGATTGCAGAATTGGTTCAGGGATTTGACTCGGAAAAAGAAGCAAAACAAGAATCTGAAAAATCGAAAAAATACTCAGTTGTAAAAAGAGCCGGTCAAGTAAAAAAGATAAATGCTGATTCGATGGCAGAAGACATTAAATTAGTTGATAGGCAGGATTTAAACCTAGTTGTTAAGGCAGATGTTGTCGGGTCTCTGGACGCAATCAAGGAATCATTAAACAAACTGTCTAATGATTATGTTGCGGTTAAATTTGTTAGCGAGGGGGTCGGTGATATTAATGAAAATGATATCTCTATGGCCGATGTCTCTCAAAAAGTAGTAATCGGATTTAAATCAAAGGTCTCGCCACAAGCCGAACAAGCCAGTAAGGCCAAAGGGGTTAAAATTATAAAATATGATGTTATCTATGAACTGATAAGCGACGTAAAAAAATTGATAGCGGAAATGATGCCGGTAGAGAGAATAGAGACAGTCATCGGCCACTTAAAAATATTAGGAATATTTAAGGTTTCGCCTAAAAAAACGGTTGTTGGTGGTAAAATTGAAGAAGGCAAAGTCGAGAAAAACGCTTGGGCGCGCCTAAAAAGAAAAGGTGAAATATTGGGTGAGTATCAAGCAGTAGCTATCCAAAAAGGTGTAAGCGAGGTTGAGTCGGGATTGTCAGGAGAAGAATGTGGAGTCAGCTTTGCTGAAAAAGTGAAGGCCGAAGCGGGAGACGTTCTTGAATTCTTTACAATCTCCGAGAAGAAAAAAGAACTATAACAATGACCACATACCATAGACCAAGGGGCAAGTGGTGTGTGGCAAGTGTTAGTCAGGAATTGATAATTGGTGACCAGTAATTGATAAACAAAAGTTATAATTAGAAAATGAAAATTAGCAATTGGTGGATAGTTATTGGGTTTTGAACAATGAGTGATCGAATAAGAAAAATAAATGAACTTGTCAGGGAGCTTTCAGCGGAAGCAATCTCAGAGAATATCTCGAGAGATTATTTAGCAACGGTAAAAGCAGTTGAAACTTCTCGTGACCTTAAGAGTGCTATTGTTTGGGTTTCGGTCCTGAATAATGAAGCCGACTTTTTAAAAGAGCTAGAAGAGAAGAAAAAGGTTATACGCCACCAGGTAACCTCCAAAATTTTTGCAAAAAATACGCCGCTAATTGAATTTAAAATTGATCATTCCGGTGAATACGCCCAAAAAATTGAGGATCTCTTAAATGGAAAAGATTCTTAAGAGGGCAATTTTTGAAATTGAATCGGCCCAAAAGATTGGTTTAATGACTCATGTTAATGGCGATGGTGATGCTTTTGGCTCCTTGATTGGGCTTCAGAAGATATTGAAAGAGCTTGGAAAAGAGACCTTAATATTTTCAAGTGAACCGCTTTTAAAAGAGATGGAATATCTAAAGAACGAGCTGGATTACAATCCATCGTCTCGATCTGAAAAGATAGATCTTTTAATTATGCTTGATGTCGGTGTTGAAAAAAGATTGGTTTGTCCCGAAGTTTACAAAAGCGCAAAAGAAAGCGGTACTAGGACCTTAATCATTGATCATCACGCGGAGGGTGATATGTACGATTCTGTTACTAGCATTTGTAGAAAAGTTGATGTTTCTAGTACTTCGGAACTGGTTTTTTGGATATCGCAAGAGATGGGTCTTAGGTTGAATAAAACTATAGCCGAGTTGCTCCTTTTTGGAATAGAGACAGATACTAATTTTTTAAAAAACCCAAACACGGTCAATAAGACGACATATATGGCCAAGTCGATTTTATTAAAATATGGAGCGAGGGTAAAAAAAATCAAAGAGAGTGTTCTGGAGGGGAGTAGCATAAACAACCTAAAATTTTTAGGCACGATTGTTACTAGGGCTAAGATGAGCCCCGATGGAGTAATGGCGACCTTTATAACCTCGAATGATTTAAGAAGATTTAAGATAGATCCTGGTTCTTCCTCGTCTATCTCTAACTTTTTAGACCAAACAAAAGATGCCAAGATTGTTTTGGTTGCAGAGCAGAGAGCTGAAGATAAGATAAAGGTTTCTATGCGCTCCAATAACTCGAATGCTAATGTTGCCGAAATCGCTAGCTTTTTTGGTGGTGGGGGACATGTTAAAGCGGCCGGATTTGAAGTAGAGGGCGATTTGGTTAAAATGCTTGGTCTTTAATTCATCTTTTAAAAAACAATATCTTTTGAGCGGGTTAATTCGAAATCTATTTATTCTTAGTCATTTTTAGAGTGATTTTTTATTCAGAATAATTTGTTTTAGAGAATATTTAAATTGTTTTAAATTTTATTGACACCTTGTTAAAAAAGAAGCTAAACTATTATTAACGAGAGGGAGGGTAAACAAAATGGCAGAGACAAAAGGGAAAATTTTAATAGTTGAAGACGACAGATACATCTCAAAAATGTATCAGCTCAAGCTGTCTTTGGAAGGATATGATGTTCAGGTGGCCGAAAATGGCAAAGACGGGGTTGATAAAGTTAAAGAATTTATACCAAACATAATTCTTTTAGATATTTTGATGCCAGAGCTCGACGGATTTGAGGTTTTAAAAATTATTAAAAGCGACGATGTTACAAAAGATATTCCGGTTTTGATTATGAGCAATCTTGGCCAAGAAGACCACGTAGAAAAAGGGATGAAACTTGGAGCGATCGGCTATATCGTAAAATCACAGTATACTCCGTCTAAAGTTGTTGAAAAAATCAAATCTGTTATAAACGGGGAATCTTAAGTTTTTTTTCAACAATAATCTTTGATTTTTTAAGGTCTAATGATTCAGATTGTTTGGACCCCTAAGCAATCTGTTTTTAATCTTTATAAACATGTTAATTTTAATTAAGGTAAAAAATAAGTTATAATTTGTTAGTGATTTTGGATGAAAAAAGATTTAATAATTAAAAAACAAAATCAGTTGTTGAGAAGCAATGAGAAGCACTCAAAAAACAGAAGAAAATAGCTATGAAACAGTCATAGGACTTGAAATTCACGCGCATCTTAGAACCGAATCTAAGATGTTCTGTTCGTGTCCCACTTCGCCAAAGGGCAAGGATTACGAGGCCGGCAAAAAGGATGAGCCGAATGTTCGTATTTGCCCAGTATGTACCGGCCAGCCGGGTACTTTGCCGATTCCAAACAAAAAAGCTATCGAAGACACCATTCTTCTTGGTCTTGCGCTTAGCTCTAAAATTCCGGAGCAATTTAATTTTGAAAGAAAAAACTACTATTACCCTGATCTGCCAAAGTCCTATCAGATTACCTCAGCTACCAATCCACCGGTTATCGGCGGAGAGCTAGAGATAGATTTAGAAGATAGTGTTAAATTTATTGAGCTTGATCACATCCATCTTGAAGAAGATGCAGGAAAGCTTACTCATGATAAATCGGACGATTTTTCCTTAGTTGATCTTAACAGGGCCGGGACGCCACTGCTAGAAATTATTACAAAGCCAGTGCTTTCTTCTGGAGCCGAAGCGGTTGAATTTATGAAAAATTTACAATCAATTCTGCGTTATCTTGGTGTTTCGGATGCTGATATGGAAAAGGGCCAGATGCGCTGTGATGCTAACATTTCGGTTCGAAAGGCAGGCGATAAAAAACTTGGTGCTAAGGTTGAGATAAAAAACATCAATTCATTTAAAACGGTGTCAGCTGCCATTGAATATGAAGCAAAACGTCAAAAAGAGGCGCTAGAATCAGGCGAGAAAATCGAACAACAAACTCGGGGTTGGGATGCCAACAAGGGAAAAACTTTATTACAAAGATCAAAAGAATTTGCCAATGACTACCGCTATTTCCCAGAACCAGATATTCCGCCAATTAAAATTGGAAAAGGTGAAATTTTTGATGCTGAAATAATTAAGGAGAGATTACCAGAGCTTCCAAAAGAAAAGAAAAAACGTTTTCAAGAAGAATATGGCCTTTCAAATCATGATGCTCACATTCTTTCTGCTAATTACGAAACCGCTCGTTACTATGAAGAGGTTATTGGTTATTTGGATCAAGTTAACACGGGTTCAGTCGCTTCAAGAAAGGTTGGAAAGCTGGTAGCCAACTACATCATTAACGAGTTTTTGGGAAAAGTTACGGATTCTGACGGTCTTTATAAAACCAGGGTTGCTCCTGAATCCTTTGCAGAATTAATCGACCTTTTGGACAAAAAAGAGATCACCGGGAAAATTGCCAAGGATGTTCTTTTGGAGATGATAAAAACAGGCAAGTCGGCTAGTGGCGTTATTGAAAAAAAGGGGATTGAAAAGATTGACGATAGCGTAGTTGAATCCATTATCGACAAAGTTTTGGCCAATAATCTAAAAGAAGTTGAACGTTTCCGCTCGGGTGATGCTAAATTGATGGGCTTTTTTGTGGGTCAGGTAATGAAGGAAACTAAGGGTCAAAGTGACCCTCAGGCAGTTAACACGATATTAAAAAAGAAACTTAATGGATAAATCAAGGGCAATCGAGTATGGTACCCTATTTCGATTCGAAAGAATAATTTAAAGAGTAATCAACCCTTGTGGTTATCAGAAAAAGATTAAAATAAAAATAGCCAACAAAATCAATTCATATTTTAGCTGTTTTTATTTTCTTTAGTTTTAATCGACTTTGTTCAATTCCGGAAGCGATTGCAAAAACAAGAGCACAGACAAGAACAACCTCAGATAAAATTATCATTATTTTAAAATCGAAGATTCGACCGAAAAGGAAAAAAGCAACGGCGACACTTTGAAGTATCATTTTAATTTTGCCAAAAACGTTAGCTCCAAGCGGTCTCCCAAAAAACCTAGAGAGAAAACCGGAAGTTAGAACTGCCAATATTTCAAACGAGATTATTACTAAAAATATTTTTATTATTAAATACTCGGTGCCTAGATATATTAGTGCCGTTCCAATTAGTAGCTTGTCAGCGATAGGGTCTATAATCTTCCCAATATCGGTGATCTGGTTTCTTTTTCTTGCTAGGGTTCCATCTAAAAAATCAGTTGAAGCTGCAACTATAAAAATAAAAAAACCCAGGGCTAGCATTTCGTTAATAAGCAAAAAATAAATTAAGGGAATAAGAAAAAATCTAATTATGGTTAAGTAATTCGGTTTAATTTTTTTGGATATTATTTTACCGAAAATGGCATAAATAATATTATCAATTTTGTTTTGTAAATTTTTATTTTTCTTCATCACTAGATTTTAGCTTAATTTCACTGGTTGATAAATAAAATATTATTGACTAGCTAGAAGATAAAAGGTACAATCTCTCGGCTGTCTTTTGACTTGTACATTGGAAAGGGAGGAAAAGAATGGGGAAAACCGTCAAAGATTCATCAATTCAGGCTGTCTACGAGGGTCTGATGAGAGCGGTAGAGTCCAGGGGGCTAGATCGCGAGGAGGCCGAAAAGGTCTTTGAAGGAGCGATCGAGGAGATCCGTAGTGATCTTTCGCTTTGTTCCTTGGCGATAGAATCGGTTGTTTGGGGGGATCACCTCGAGAGACGTTCGTCACGGCACGAGCTCGATCTCGGAAGATTCCTCGAATCTGGAGGACTTTCGTCGGAGACCATGGTCAGGGTCGTTTATCGTCATCTTCAGATGGAGATGAGTGACCAGCTTCATCTCTTGCACGACGGTCGTCCCATTTTCCAGGACTTTGTTCATGCTCAGTAAGTAGTATGAACGCTCGACCCCGCTCTACTAGAGCGGGGTCTTCTTATTTTTAAAAATTAGTTATAGAATATTAGTTATGAAAAGGGTAAAACTTTCAGAACTTTGGGACGATGTTGATTTGGCGATAGGGGGCGAAAAATCGGCAAGTATTCGTTATGCTATTTTGGAGGCGCATAAAATATTAGAGCATGCGCTTGTATCTCAGGGCTATCCAGGGAAGACAATTCAAAAAAAACTTCTTTGGGCCGGATACTCACTTGAAGATGAAAGAGGTATTAACATGGCCCTTGAAAAGCAAAGAGAGATTCTTAATAGTTTTGATTACCAGATTAGCGATCTAGAAGCAAAAGAAATAATTTTTTTGTATAAAAAAGTTGTTCACGAAATAGTGACAAAGGAGAAAGTAAGTTTTAAAAAGAAAATCATAATTTTCTTTAAAGTTTTTCTTAGCCCTAAATCGATTTATTTTTGGAGAAATTTAGGAACCTTATTCTCCGTATTACTTATTTTGAAAATATTAAATAAAACATCAATTGGGCAGGCGATAGTTGGCTTTATTAATGATTTTACTGATACAATTTTGTCTTGGGTTAGCGTTGTTATAATTTTTGTTTTTGTTATGATTTTTGTCGGAATATCTAGCTATAAATCTAGTCGCACAGGAATTAAAATAAGGGAATAAAACCAAGGATTTTTTTGATAATTATTTTAAGTGGTTATATCTTTAATATGTTCTAGGCCTTTATTATTAATTAGAATAGCATCAACTCTTGTCTGACAATTGTCTAGTTTATTTTCTTGCAAGAAAAACTCAGCAGTAGCAATAATCTTTTTTATTTTTCGCTCATTTATCATTTCAGATGGTTCTCCGAATCGATCGCTAGTTTTTTTCTTAACTTCTACAAATACTAAAAAATCATCTTTTTGATCGAGTGCGATAATGTCTATCTCTCCGTACCTTGATCTGTAATTTCTTATGATAATCTTGTAATTATTAGAGGTGAGAAAATCGCAGGCAATATCTTCGCCCAGATCCCCGATTTTTTTAGTGTTTAACTTAGCTATTGACATGAAAATTGCTTCAAGATAGATCTTATGTTAATATCGGCTAAATGAAAAGTTTTTTTTAGCTCTTTTTAGGAAAATATTTTTTTCAAGAATGTTTTTCGATGCTCTGGCGTTAAGCCATTTTTTTTAATCGCTTCATAATGTAAAGCGGTTCCGTATCCTTTATGAGAAGAAAATCCATAATCTTTGTAGATGTTATCTAGCCCTGAAATTATTTGGTCTCTAAAGACCTTAGCGATAATGGATGAAGCGGCAATTGAGTAGGAGATACTGTCTCCTTTAATAATAGATTTTTGTGATATTTTGATTTCTTTTAATTGAGTGGCATCAATCAAAAGAAGGTCAGGCGATTTTTTGAGCATTTTTATTGACCTAATCATTGCTTTTTGAGTGGCGGCAACGATTCCGATCTCATCTATTTCGATTGCCGAAACAAGACCTAGTCCAAAGTCCTCTGCTTCACCAGTAATAAAATCAAATAATTCGCATCTTTGTTTCGGGGAAAGGGTTTTTGAGTCCCTGATTTTTGAGTGTGGCTTGTGACCTGATGGAAAGATTACGGCGCCGGCAACAACGGGTCCAGCAATGCAGCCACGACCAACCTCATCAATGCCACACACTAGGCCGCCGTTTAGCCAAATTTTTTTTTCATTTTCTAAGTGAGGAGTTAACATTTTTTAATTATAGCAGAAAAAAATCATGATATTTTTATCCAATGTTTATTTTAAAAACAATTTGACATAGAATTTTAAATGATTTATAATTCCACTATTGTCGAGCGGATTCCGGTCGACATTTTTGTTCAAAATCATAGATTTTGAATAGACCAATGGGGTCTTATCCGTATTCGGGTAAAATACAATTAAATAAAAAGATTTGGTCCTCATCCGTTGAGGGTTATGGACGGATCTCGGGCTCGGTAAAGAATAATATCCCGAACCCTCGAAAGGAAAATAAATGCAAACACAATTCACTCAAGCAATTGAACAAATTTGTGAAGAAAAAAACATTGATAAGGCGATAGTTATGGAGGCCGTAGAGGCGGCTTTGGCTGCTGCCTATAAAAAAGATTATGGTGAAAAAGACCAAGAAGTTCGGGTTGAAATAAAAGAAGACACGGGTGCAATCGAGGTTTTTGTAACGAAAGAAGTTGTAGAAGAGGTAGAAAATTCAAATCTTGAAATTTCTATTTCGGCTGCTTCAAAAATCAAAAAAGATATCAAAATTGGTGATACCATCGAAATTATGGATTTGCCAGCTGATTTTGGAAGAATTGCAGCTCAAACCGCCAAGCAGGTTATTGTTCAGAGGATTAGAGAGGCGGAACGCGATATGGTCTTTTCAGAATATAAGGACAAAGAAGGGGAGCTCTTGAATTGTATTGTCCAGCGCGTTGAGGGCGATACTGTTATTTGTGATTTAGGTAAAGCGAGCGCAGTTTTATATCGAAATGAACAGATACAGGGTGAAAGATATTATCCAAATCAAAGATTTAGAGTTTTTTTGGTTAGAGTTGAGCAAACCGCAAGAGGGCCACAAATTATTGTTTCAAGATCACATCCGGGTATGGTCAAAAAACTTTTTGAATCAGAGGTTCCAGAGATTGCAGCCGGAACAGTCGAGATTATGGGGATATCCAGAGAAGCCGGAGGCCGTACTAAAATAGCTGTTCGTTCAACCGAGGACGGGATAGACCCGGTTGGATCTTTTGTCGGTCAAAGAGGCATTAGGGTTCAGTCAGTTATGAACGAAATTGGGAGCGAAAAAATTGATATAATCCTTTATAACGAAGACCCCAAGGTTTATATAGAGAACGCTCTTTCTCCGGCCAAAATAGCCAAAATTAACTTAGACGAAAAAGAGCAAAAAGCTCAGGTTAAAGTTCCGGAAGATCAACTCTCTTTAGCCATTGGAAAACAAGGCCAGAACGTTCGTCTAGCGGCTAAATTAACGGGCTGGAATATTGATATTGAAGGCACAGACAGTGTTGTTGAAGAGGTTGAGTCGGTTGCTAAGATTGTCAAAAGACCAGAACAAAAGCAGGATTTGGAAGCAGCAATCATTAATGCAGTAAAAGAGCAGAATGTTGGTGGCGAGGAAGATAGTTCGAAAGAAGAGAGGCAAAAAACAGAAGATAATGTTACTGATCAAGAGGTGGTCGAAGATAAATCAGCCCCTAGTCCTAATAGTAGCGACGATCAGAAAGAGAAAACTTCTGATAAAGACGAAAAAGAAACTGTTAAAGAAGAGTTAGATTCTAAATAAAAAATTAAATAAATAATTTAGTCATTTTTTACGTTTAAATTTGATTTTTTTTGAGCTATAATTTGTTAGCAATCAGCTTATTGGGAGAACGTATGCTTAATCAATTTGATCGATTTTCGGAAAACGCTAAAATGTCTTTAGTGAATGCTCAGGAGCTGGCTCGGGCTGGTGGCTCCTCGGTTGTTGATACCGATCATATTCTTCTGGGTCTTTTGTTGGTTAAAAAATCGGCCGCTTATGATATTCTTGAAGGCGTTTCCTTAACTTTTGAAAAGGCCAAATCTGTTAGTGAAATTGTCTCTGGGCTAACCGGAGTGGTTATGATAGGCGGGCTATCGGTTGATGCACAGCGTCTTTTGGAGCTTGCGATGGGAACAGCAAGTCAGTTTGGGTCTCCCTATATTGGAACCGAACACTTGCTTTACGCCTTATTGTTATTGCCGAACTCAAAGGGAGCCAAGATTTTAGTCACTAATAAAATTGACTTTGATTTTTTGAAAAATGAACTAGAAGGAATTTTCCAAAATCCGATAGAGCAGTTCGGTGGTCCGGAGATGACTGACGAAGGTATCTTTTCGAGTGCTACCCAGAGACCAAGATCAAATTCAAAGACACCAGTTTTGGATGGTTTTGCAACGGACTTAACCCAAACGGCCAAAGACGGCAGAATTGATCCCGTTATTGGCAGAGGGGCTGAAATATCTCGTGTTGTTTCCATCTTAAATAGAAGAACAAAAAATAATCCGGTTTTGATCGGTGAGCCGGGCGTAGGTAAAACGGCTATAGTGGAGGGTTTGGCTCAGCAGATTGCTGACGAGATCGTACCAGAGCTTTTGCTTTCAAAAAAAATTATGATGCTTGATTTGGCCTCGGTGATAGCGGGAACAAAATATCGCGGTGAATTCGAGGATCGATTAAAGAGGATCATAAAAGAGTTAAAAGAAAACGATGATATCATTATTTTTATAGATGAGCTTCACACTATTGTTGGAGCAGGTGCGGCTGAGGGCGCCATTGATGCGGCTAATATTTTTAAACCGGCTCTTTCTAGGGGAGAGATTCAGGTCATTGGAGCGACTACGCTTGATGAGTATCGAAAACATATAGAAAAGGATTCAGCACTAGAAAGACGCTTTCAGCCGGTAATTGTACCCGAGCCGAGCATCGAAGAAACAATCCAGATAATTAACGGAATAAAGCCAAAATATGAAGAATACCATAATGTAAAAATTTTACCTGAGGCAGTTGAAGCCGCTGCCAAATTAAGTAAAAGATATGTTCAGGATAGATTTCTTCCAGATAAAGCTATCGATTTAATCGACGAGGCGGCTTCGCTTTTAAAGGTTGAAAAAGGAGCGGTCTCGAAAGAGGTTAGGAATCTTGATAGAAATCTTAGAGAGGTTAGAAATCTAAAAGAGAATGCTGTCTTGGATCAAGAATATGCTAAGGCAGCAGAGTATAAACAGCAAGAGGACCAGCTTGAAAAGGAGTTAACAAAGGCCAGAAAAAGAGAGGGTAACGGTAAAAATGGTTTAAAAATTGACGAAGAGGATATTGCTAGAGTTGTCTCAAACGCTACGGGCATACCGGCAACTCGATTAATCGAAAAAGAGCAGGTTGGTCTTTTAAAATTAGAGTCATCTTTAAGAAAAAGGGTAATTGGTCAGGATGAACCAATTAAGGAGTTGGCTTCAGCCATAAGACGTAGTCGTACGGGTATCTCTGATGAAAAGCGACCAATCGGATCTTTTATTTTTCTTGGTCCAACCGGGGTCGGTAAGACAGAACTTGCTAAGGCCCTAGCTGCGCGCATGTTTGGTGATGAGGATGCTCTCATAAAGATTGATATGAGTGAGTTTATGGAGAAGCACAATGTTTCGCGCTTAGTTGGCGCGCCGGCCGGCTACGTTGGTTACGAAGAAGGTGGCCAGTTAACAGAAAAAGTTCGCCGTAAACCCTATTCTGTAATTTTGTTTGACGAAATCGAAAAAGCTCATCCTGATGTTTTTAATATGCTTCTTCAGATTTTGGAAGATGGCTATCTTTCTGATGCCAAGGGTAAAAAGATTGATTTTAGAAACACGATAATAATCATGACCTCAAACGTTGGTTCATCGGAGTTTTATGGTTCAAAAGAGATTGGGTTTACTAAAAACGTTACAGGGAGGGCGCTAAAAAACCACCAGCGAGATATTCAGATAAAAGTTGAATCTGAATTAAAGAAAAAATTTAAGCCAGAATTTTTAAATAGAATTGACAAAACAATTGTTTTTAGAGCATTAACACGATCTGATGTAAAAAAGATCGTCAACCTTGAGCTTAAAAAGGTTTTCAATCGCTTAAAAGAGCAAAAAATTAAGCTAATCGTTACAGAGCAAGCAAAAAATTTATTGGTTGATAAGGGTTACGACGTTGAAAATGGAGCAAGGCCACTAAAAAGAACGATTCAGAATATGATCGAAGATCCGCTAGCAAATGGAATTTTAGCTGGTGAATTCGTGTCGGGAGACATTGTAAGCGTTTCAAAAGAAGGAAGTGATCTAAAGATTGTTTCTCTAAACAAAAAATCAAAATTATCATCAAAATAAATTAATTTAATATAGTTTTTTAAATCCTTTCTCTTGATGATTTTAAGGAGGGGCAATGTTTTTTGAATTATTGACACAGTTGGGTTTATATGTTATTATTCCAATTGTCGTTTTTCCTAGTGAGGGGGGGATTAATCGAAGCACATTTGTAGCATAGTCGTAGCAGATTCGAAGCAGGAGGCGACCGAAGATGAGCTTTGAGATTCAGCAGTTAGTGACATTCCTTGTGATGCTGGGCTATGCCCTTGCTTTTACGAGCGTAGCGCTCGGTAGGGTGGTCTACTTGGTTCGAAAAACGCCGAGTGATCAGGGAAAGGCCGACTGGATTCTGATGACTGCTTTTCTGACTGTCACCTGGATCTTCTGGGCCTTCCAGATTTGGAGAATCATCATCCGATTCTAGGGAGGGATTGCATCGTGTGCCAGAGTGAAAACCATGATCGTGATCAGCAGACAACTTGGTCCGAAGAACAGCTCGAAAAGCTTGTCCTCGAGTTGCTCGAAACACCACAGGGCAAGACAGTTGTTGCTCGGGTCGTTCTTGGCCTTTTGGCTCATCACGAGCCGCTCAAGGAAGTTGTGCGCAGGATCCACAAGAAGCCGCACGGCTCCCCAGTATCTCCCTACGATGCCGGAAGGGTCCGGCGCTAGGATTCAAACGGGCGCTTCGACACAACGTGTCGAAGCGCCTTTCGCTTTTTCGCTTTTGAGAAATTTTATAATAAAAAATGTTTTTTTATTTTTTTAATTCACTATTCTTGCTTTCTTCTTTATTCCTTCGTAAGTTGGATTCTAGTAGCTAGTGTCCATTTGTCTTTGTCTACTTGATTATTAATACTTGGTCCTCGATAATTAATTTATGTCTAAAACAAAAAAAACTTTTGTTTGTCAGGAGTGTGGTGCTAATTATCTGCGCTGGATGGGAAAATGTGAATCATGTGGCAGTTGGAACTCTCTAGTCGAGGAGCTACTAGCAACAAATCCCAGAAACTTCTCGGGCGGCGGTTATGTGGTTGATGTAAAAAAAATTAGCGAAGTTAGTTCAGCTGAAAAGAATCGAATTAGCACAAAGATAAACGAGCTAGATAGGGTTTTGGGTGGTGAATTTTCAAATTCGGGGCAGAGGGGAATCGTTCCCGGTTCTCTTATCCTGGTCGGTGGTGACCCTGGTATCGGAAAGTCAACACTTGTACTACAGGTGGCGTCTAAAATTGAAAATGTACTCTATTTCTCGGGCGAAGAATCAGACCGACAGGTTCAGATGAGGGCGAAGCGTTTAGGTGGTGGTGATAACATTCTCTTTGCTTCTGAAACAAATATAGAGAATATTATTTCGACAATAAACTCTAAGAATCCGGCAGTTGTGGTTATTGATTCAATCCAAACAATGTACAGCAACGATATTCAGGGAGTCGCCGGAAACGTTTCCCAACTTTCTCTTTGTACTTCAAAATTGATGTATGTCGCCAAAGATAAGCATGTGGCCATAATCCTGATCGGCCATGTTACAAAAGAAGGAAACATTGCCGGTCCGAGAGTTTTGGAGCACTTAGTAGATGTGGTTTTGTATTTAGAGGGTGATCGTTTTGGTAGTTTTCGGATCCTTAGAGGCGTAAAAAATCGTTTTGGTTCAACGAATGAAGTCGGTATTTTTGAAATGACCTCTGGCGGTTTGATAGAGGTAGAAAATCCTTCCGAAATTATGATTGGTGAAAGGGCCCACAAATCACCGGGATCGGTTATTTTTCCAGCCATTGAGGGGACAAGGCCGCTTTTAACAGAAGTTCAGGCGCTCTCTTCGGCCACGTCCTTTGGTTATCCCAAAAGAACGTCCTCCGGTTTTGATCTTAATAGATTGCAGTTGCTAGCAGCTGTTTTACAAAAAAGATGTGGCTTAAATCTTTCGGTTCAGGATATTTACCTGAATGTTGCCGGCGGTATAAAAATTACAGAGCCGGCGGCCGATCTGGCAGTAGCGATGGCCATCGCCTCAATTTTCAAAAACAAGGAGATCAAAGACGACACGGTTATTTTTGGTGAAATAGGGCTTGCGGGCGAGGTTCGTTCGGTTAATAATGTTGATAAGAGATTGACTGAAGCATCTAAAATGGGTTTTAAAACTGCTTTAGTGCCAAAATCTAAAGGAAAAACCAACGACTCCAATCAAAACAAAAAGAACCTTGGCATTAACATAATAGAAGTGGTCTCTGTTAAAGAGGCACTCGACAAATTACTTTAACAAATTAATTTTAAATTCTATTTTTAAATATTGGACCTAAGGTTTAAGATTTAATATTTAAAAATTATTTAGGATTTATAAATTTATTCGAAATCCGCAAGTCGGAATTAAAATAAAATCGGAGATTTTATGCAAAGCACTTATCTTTACCTTGGAATTATCGCCATTACAATTTTTCTTGCAATGATTATTGCGGGGAATAAAATATCAAAACTAAAAGCCAACACTTTTTTTATTGGTTTTTTTGCGGTTATCTTCGGTTTAATAATCGGCTCCTTGGCTTACTTGCCGCTCTCTCAGTTGCCAGATATTTATGGAGTTTGGGTTCCGATTATCTTTTATCTAGCGGCGGTAAGTATCTCTTTGTGGTTGTTTCTTTCTCGACAAAGCGTAATTACCGAAACGTTTGAAAACATTGGTAAAATATTTTCGCTCTTGATGAGCTTAAGACCACAGTTGCTACCTTCTGGTAAGTCGAAAGAAGGAGAGATCTTGGTAGACACTTCGGTTTTAATTGACGGAAGGATAGTTGACATTGCAAAGACCGGTTTTATCCCCGGAAAACTCTTGGTGCCGAGGTTTATACTAGCCGAGCTTCAGAATATTGCCGATTCGGGTGATGGTCTAAGACGGACAAAGGGCCGAAGGGGGTTAGATGTTTTAAACGAGCTCAAAAAAAGTCACAATCTAAAAATTATTCCAAATCCGGAGGAGATTGAGAAAAACAACAGCCCCGTTGATGAAAAGCTTATAGAGCACGCACATCTTTTAAAAGGGTCTGTAATTACGAATGACTATAACCTAAATAAAGTCGCCAAAATTCAAGGCGTAAAGGTTTTAAACATAAATGAACTCTCCCAAGCACTAAGACCAATTATTTTGCCCGGTGAAGAGATGGAGGTAAAAATAGTTCAGGAAGGAAAAGAGAAAGAACAGGGAGTGGCCTATCTTGATGACGGGACGATGATTGTTGTTGAAAAGGGAGATGGGTTGGTCGGCAAAAAGGTTAAAGTCGAAATTAAAAGAGTAATTCAGACAGCGGCCGGAAAAATGTTTTTTGCAATACTCAAGTAG
>DLNA01000013.1:15941-26171 GCA_002476865.1 Patescibacteria group bacterium UBA7522
AATTTATTATGTTTATTAAGGGTCTAACTAAGAACAATCAGTAATATTTAAGTCCTGACTATTTTTTATTCAACATTTACCACAACAGAGGCGGTGGTGCTTTGGAAAACAGAGTCCTTTACGATGGCGGTTATCTTTTTTGATCCAGTTGTCGTGAAATTTATATTAACTTTATAAAAAGAGCCGTCAAGTGTCGGGGTGTAAGTTTTTCCATCAGCAGTTACTGTTAAGGATTTGAAACCTTTTGGTGTTCCGACACTTAGGACGATTATAAAATTCAGGCCGATTGTTTGACCTTCGGTGGGCGACTGAAACTCTATTGTCGGTAAATCGTCTCCCGTGTGTAGGTCGCATTTTTCTGTCGGAATAGAGCCAGAATCAGTGGTGTAGCCCCTAGATTTTGCCCACGCCAAGACCGGTGGATTCCAACGACCAAAAGATGGATCGTTGGCGGGTATCTCGGCTTGAATCGGAGAATAGATCCTGGTTTCTATTAGCTCTGCGGGGCACTTATCGGTTGCCAGTTTTCCGCTTAGTTTATCTATCTTAACTTCGGCTGATTGCCCATTAGCAAGCGGAACTTTGTACCAAGAAGGGAAAATATCATAACTTTTTTGTTTTGTGGCGCTGGTAATCTGTCTTCCGGTGATTGCGTCTATACTGACATTTTTTATTCCGGATGGCTTCGTAAACCCTGACTTAGGGAATTTTTTAAGCGCCTCTTTCATAAAAGCATTCCAAATAGGCGCAGCCGCAGTAACGCCGCCGGCATTTGTCATTTTTGTTCCGTCATTATTACCAGCCCAAACAGCGGTTGATATATGAGGTGTGTAGCCGACTGTCCAAGCATCCTTATTATCATTAGTCGTCCCGGTTTTAGCTGCTACCGTGTGGCCAGGAATATAAAGGGGGCTCCTTGATCCAAACACATAGGATCGAGCGGGATTGTCGGAAAGCATGCTGCTCATTAAATAAGCAATTTGAGGGTCAAGTACTTGTTTGCCAGAACGCTCTTCGTATTTGTCTAAAACTTTACCGTTAGCGTCTTCTATTTTTATGTACCAAGAAAGATCCTGCTTGACCCCCTTATTCCCGAAAACACCATAAGCGGCGGCCATATCTATTGGCTTTACCTCTCCGGCGCCAAGGACCAGAGAGAGGCCATAGCGGTCGGGATCGTTTAGGGTGGTGATTCCCATTTCGTGAGCCGTTTCAAGGGTTTGATTCATGCCGGCGATATAAAGCGCCTTAACGGCCGGAATGTTTAATGATCCTTGGAGGGCCTTTCTGACCGTAACGGCGCCTCGAAAAGATCCGTCATAATTATTTGGAGTGTAGCCACCACCAAAATTTGTTTTGACGTCATAAAGGGTACTGCCGGGACCCCAATTTTCTTTTTTAAAGAGGGTGGCATATGCAAATGGCTTAAAAGAGGATCCTGGTTGTCTGTCTCTGGTAGCGACATTAACATTACCATCTATATCTTCATTGAAAAAATCTCTTGAGCCAACCATGGCAAGAATTTGACCGGTTTTAGGGTCAACCGAGACCAGGGCGGCGTTGCTGGCACGGTAGGCCTTATCGTTTCTAGCGCCAATCTCCTTGACAGCTTTATTGGCGATGTCGTACAAATCTTTATCGAGCGTCGTATAAACCTTTAAACCACCCTCGTTCGCCATCTGCTCTCCATATTTTTCCACTAGCTTTTGTTTAACGTACATTACAAAATGAGGGGCCTCGATTGAACCATAGGGATTTGAGGCAAATACAATTTTTCTCTCTTTTGCTTTGTCGGCTTCTTCTTGGGTAATATAGCCCTGATCTGCCATTAATTGGAGGACTATATTTTTTCTTGCTAAAAGAGCATCCTTATTTTCTCCGTATGGAGAATAGTAGGTTGGTGCTTGAGGTAATGCGGCCAAAACAGCTGCCTCTTCTAGCTTAATGTCTTTTAAATCTTTATCGAAGTAAGTTTTAGCGGCTACCTTTACTCCATAGGCATTTGAGCCGTAGGGGATTTCGTTTAAGTACATTTTTAAGATATCGTCTTTTTTGTACATCGCCTCGATCTCTATTGCCAAAATTAGCTCTCTTATTTTTCTGGTAAAATTTTGTTCCGGAGAGAGGATCGCATTTTTTACAAACTGTTGTGTAATTGTGGAGCCACCCTGTAAATTACCACCGGAAACTCGAGAGAATATGTTGTATAGAGCAGAGCCGATAATACGGGTTGGAGAAAATCCGGTATGACGATAAAAATTTTTATCTTCAACCGCTACCGTTGCATTTTTGATATTTTCCGGTATCTCGTTAAATTCAACCAAAATACGGTTTTTGTCGCCATGCATCTCATAAAGAAGCTTGCCGTTTCGATCAAATATTTGAGTTGTTTGTGCGGCGAATCTGGAGTTTATTTTGTTCGGCGTTGGTAGGTCTTTGGCATACCAGCCAAAAAGACCGATTATAATTGCCAAAAAAACTACTGCCAAAGTTCCAATCTTTTTTAAACCCTCTTTTGTTGTGAACAAGTATTTAAAATAATTTTTAATGGCTTTTGGCGAAAAAGAAGACATCGAAATACTAGCGCTTTTTGCGCGCCTAAGATTTCTTTTTGCTCGTTGTTGTCTCGAATTGTATTTTAGCGACATATTAGTAACTTTACATTTGAATTATAATCTTTGATAAGTATAATGTAAAGGTGTCTATAAATTAGTTTGACATAAAAATTGCTTCGATGATCTTTTTCAATTAAGGAAGGAACTTTATGACCCATAAAGAAAAAATTAAGGACTTACTGACACGGGGAGTTACCAATGTTATCGAAAAAAAGCATTTAGAAACATCCTTAAAATCGTCAAAAAAATTACGAGTAAAGTTTGGGATTGATCCTACCGGTCCAGACGTTCATATTGGTCATGCAGTTGTTCTTTGGAAGCTTCGTCAATTTCAAGATCTTGGTCATAAAGTAGTTCTAATCATAGGTGACTTTACGGCTCAAATTGGCGACCCCTCAGATAAAGAGGCCGAAAGACAGCCGCTATCTGCCGACGAAATAAAAAAGAATCTAAAAGGATATCTTGAACAGATCGGCAAAATAGTTGATTTAAAAAAGGTCGAGCTAAAACACAATGGCGAATGGCATCGTAAGGGAACAAAGCAAAAAATGATTGAGGAGGCGATGAACTTTACAGTAAATCAGATGTTAAAGAGGGATAATTTTGCAAAACGCCTCTCCGAGGACAAGCCGGTGGGACTACATGAATTTTTGTACCCCTTGCTTCAGGGTATGGACTCAGTAGCAATTAAGGCCGACATTGAACTCGGCGGGAATGATCAGTACTTTAATCTTTTGGCCGGAAGAACCCTTCAGAAAAGATACGGCCAAAAAGAGCAAGATATTTTAACCGTTGATCTTTTGGAGGGCACCGATGGTCGAAAGATGAGCAAGAGCTATAATAATGCGATCTATCTTTTGGATAAGCCATCGGAAAAATATGGCAAAATAATGTCGATAAAAGATGAATTGATTGAAAAGTATTTTTTATTGGCAACCGATTTAACTATAAAAGAGATAGACGCCATCATAAAAAAAGGCCCAAGAGAAGCAAAGGGATCTTTGGCTTTTGAGATAGTAAAGCGATATCATGGCGAGAATGTTGCCAATGAGGCCGCTTCTGATTTTGAGAAAAAATTTATAAAAAAAGAGCTACCAGATGAAATGCCAGAGATAAAAATTCCTTATTTAACTCAATCACTGGCCGATATTCTAGTTGATGCAAAGATGGCGGTCTCTAAATCTGAAGCCAGGCGCTTAATTGAGCAGGGCGGTGTAAGAGTTGACGGGGCTTGTATTGGTGAAAGAGAAGCAAAGATAGAACCGACAAGAGGAATGATTATTCAGGTTGGGAAAAGAAAATTTTTGAAGGTAAAATAAGCTTATAAGTTCTAGCACGCTGTGCCTCGCCAAATGGAACATACTAAATGAGCTGCCGCAAGGTAGCTTATTTATATTAATGACACACAGATTTTAGTTTGCTAAGTACCTTTCGTGCTAAAATATTCACATGAAAGAAGATTTAGATAAAATATTTGATACTTTGCTCCCAATATTAAAAGATTATTCGCCTCCCTTTTCTGTCGATAAACCGTCTAAAGCTTTAAAGGGAAAAAGGAATTATACTCTTGTTTCGAGTAAAAAGGTCATTATTGCAGGAAGAGAAAGAAGCGAAGTTTATTTTGCGGGCATTATAAAACAGAAAGATTATGTAGGTTTTTACTATATGTTGGCTTATTCTGAACCAAAAATAAAAGAACAGTTATCGCCCGATTTTCTTAAGCTCCTAAGGGGTAAAAGCTGTTTCTATATCAGGAGGATCGATAAGGTTCTTTTGGCAGATATTAAAAAGGCCCTGGATATTGCTTTAGATTACTATAAGCATAAAGGCTGGGTGTAAGGCACGGGAGAGAAACTGCCCATTACTCCTTTTGGCTCTAGCGCTTAATAGCTCGCCAAATAGCGCAAACAGACTCTAATGAACCTTTTTTGCTTTTTAGAGCCAAGGAAGACGGTTTGAGAAAGTTAATATATTTGTGCAATAAGGCAATATAATTTGGCTGTGTCAAAATAGCAATACATTATAAATAGATATCGAGATGTTCTAAAAAATTATTGGCACTTGAAAATATAGTAATAAAAAGTAGAATATTTACTATAGACGTATGGAAAATAAGCATAAACACAGTTTATAGGCTGTGTTTAAAGGATTACATAAATGAGACTTTATAATACTCAAAGCCGAAAAATAGAAGAGTTAATACCCATAGCTGGGAACAGTATAAATATGTATGTTTGTGGACCTACAGTGTATGATCACGCACATATTGGGAACCTTAGGACATACTTGAATGAAGATTTTCTAAGACGTGCTTTAGAATATATAGGCTATGAAGTTACCGAAGTAATGAATATTACTGATATAGAGGATAAAATTATTAATGCCGCCAATAGAAGTGGTGTCAATTTTCGTGAAATCACTATAAGATTTGAAAAAGCTTTTCTAAAAAACCTTAGTGAACTTAATATCAAAAAACCAACGTCGATGCCCCGTGCTACAGAAGAAATTGACAGTATGATTAAAATTATTGAGGAGCTCCTTAAAAAAAAGATTGCCTACAAATCAGTAGATAATAGTGTATATTTTTCTATATCAAAATTCGAAAATTATGGAAAATTATCACAACTTGATTCCTCTGGTCTCAAGATTGGTGCTCGCGTTTCTCAAGATGAGTATGATAAAGATAATGCTCGGGATTTTGTTATATGGAAATCAAGAAAAGAAAATGAGCCTAGTTGGGTAGCACCATTTGGAGATGGTCGCCCAGGTTGGCACATTGAATGTTCTGCTATGAGTATGAAGTATTTAGCCGAAACAATAGATATTCATGCTGGCGCAGTTGATTTGATATTCCCACACCACGAGAACGAGATTGCTCTTAGTGAGGCCTATAGTGGTAAACAATTTGTTCGATACTGGTTTCACCCCGAACATTTATTAGTTGATAATCAAAGAATGGGAAAATCAATGGGCAATACCTATAAACTCAAAGATATAATTAATAAATATAATGTAGAAGCTCTTGCTTTCCGAATGCTTTGTCTTATGTCAAATTATCGTGAAAAATTAAATTTTACAGGAAAATCAATTATTCAGGCGCAAAAAACTTTAAACAATTTGCGACATTTTACAACGAGAATAGATCAATTAACAGCCAGAAAAGATAATGTGGGTCTTAGTAAAGAAATTAATATAGCTAAGAATAATTTTGAAAGTGCAATCAATAATAATCTAAATATGCCGGAAGCGATGTCGGCTCTATTCTATCTTATTAAAAAGGTTAATAAGATATCCACTCAAGGATTAACAAGGAAAGAGGCTGTGCTAGTTTTAGATACTATCTCAGATTTTGATAAAATCCTTGGGCTTGACTTGATCCAAAATAAAGACTTGTCTAACAACAATGAACTAAATTCATTGCTCGATAAAAGACTAAAGGCCAGAATGGCTAAAGATTGGGTTAGTTCAGACACAATTCGTAAAAAGATAATAAAACTTGGATTTGACGTAGAGGATACTAAGAATGGACAGATATTAACAGAGAGTAACTCAAGTACAAAAAATATAAATAGCGATTCTAATAAAATTATATAGTATACAAACACATGAAAAAACTTAATAACATTACAATAAGGCATGCAAAAATCAGTGATATTGATAGTATCGTTAATATCTGGTTTTCAAATTTCTCAAATACACGTACGTTGACGAATGATGCAAAAAGAAATAGAACTTTTGAATATAAAGATGTTCTATGTAACGATAACCATTATTTGTTAAGTTTTTCGATAATGTTTTGTTAAGTCTTGGATGCAACTGAGTATTCAGTATTTCCTCTTGGTTAATTGAAAAAGAGTTCCCTATTCTATAAATTAGGTTTTTATTCAGTAGCTTATCTATGACTTCCTTAACTGTTACTTCTGAGACTTTGTAAATAACGAAATCCCTTTGGATTAAGTCAGCTGTTTTTTTATCTAGACAGCCTATACTCATACGTATGATTAGACTCAGTATTCTTAACTCATTTAAACTAATATCTAAAGAGAAAAGATGGTCGTAAAGATTCATTGGGTATTTTAGAAATTGAGTTTTATTTTTCATTATCATCCTTGGAGAGAATCTTGAAGTATCTAACAAGACTCTCTCCAATCTCCTTTAGCTCAATGTCAGAACAGCTAAAGTCATAATTATTTAGCAAGATTTTTCTAAGTTCCTCTAAGCTATTCTTATACATAGGGACCCTATTCGGATTTAACTTCTGGCTTATCGATGTCATCGAATTCTGGGCCAATATTTTTATAAGGCATAATACTGTGCAGAATACAATTCTCTTTAAGGCAGTCCCATGTAAGTCCCTTCATGCAATCTAAGCAGTGTTTTTCGATTTTGTCTTTTATCACTCGATGCTTATAGGCCAGTCCCATAGTTGCTGTTGAGTTTTCTTTAGTTTGATATTTTGTTTCAACCCCACTTTTATTTATCGACATCTTTTTCTCCTTTCGTTAATTAAACTAATTTCACTGGGGATTTTATTTTCCAAATAACCTCCTTTCTGTTTGAAAAACAAAAAACCCCAAGTCGCGTAAAGCTACTTGGGTTGTTCCCCTATAACTAAATAAAATAGGTTAATTATTTTATTGTAAAAACATTATATCACAGCTAGTAGATAGTGCAATTCATACCTGTGGATGGTGTGTGAAATAATATTAGTATCGATTATTTAGAATAGGTGTTTATTGTCCAAAAATGTCCAATAAATCACTGAAAGAAAATATGGAACATAAATAATATAATCAACGGTTGGATGTCAGAAAAAGTCAGACAAAAGCTACAGTAGTTAATGGTATTGGTACAAAGCAAGAAAAAGCAAGAAAATCAGCAGGCGTGTCTACTGGATTCATGTTCAGTAGTAAAGTATTATAGAGCTATGACTAATAAATCAGATAGTAATATGATTGATGCTTTTACGTATATTGATTTATTCTCGGGGGCTGGAGGCTTCTCCCTTGGCTTTGATAAGGCGGGTTTCAAAAATGTATTTTCTATAGACATTGATAATAGCTTTTGTCAGACGTACAAAAAAAACTTTCCTCAACACGTGCTAATTGAGAAAGATATTACAAAATTAACAAATAAAGAAATTAGGCATTATATAAAAAATAGTAATATAAATGTTGTTATTGGTGGACCACCGTGTCAGGGTTTTAGCATTGCGGGTAATATTGGAAGAAAATTTCTGGACGATGAGAGAAATCATCTATTTAAAGAGTTTATTAGAATTGTCGATGTTGTTCAGCCAGATTTTTTTGTAATGGAAAATGTGGCTCGTTTATATACCCATAAAGGTGGCAAAACAAGAGAAAGTATCCTTAATGAGTTTAGAAGGATAGGCTATAACGTTGATTGTCGAATTCTAAATGCGGTAGATTATGGAGTTCCGCAAAATAGAAGGAGGGTAATTTTTATTGGTTCAAGAGTTGTCAAAAAAATATCTTTTCCAAGAGAGGTCAATAAAGAATATATAAGTGTAGGGAAGGTGCTTCATGATCTGCCAGAATTAAAGTCGGGAGAGGAAAGTGACATCCCTAACCATGTTGCTATGAATCATTCTGCGCAAATGCTAAATAAAATGAAGTACATCTCAGATGGAGGATCAAGAAATGAGATTCCAAAAGAGCTAAGACCACAAAAGGGCGATGCGAGAAAATATATCAGATATGATAGCAAAAAGCCCTCCATTACAGTCACCGGGGATATGAGAAAAGTATTTCATTATAAACAAAACAGGGCCCTTACGGTTAGAGAGTTAGCTAGGCTCCAATCCTTTCCCGATAATTTTGTTTTTGTTGGGAATAGCATATCGCAACAGCAACAGGTGGGTAATTCTGTACCACCTTTACTGGCAAAGGCGATAGCGAATGAGTTAAAATTTGTGTTAGAGATTAATAATGGAAAATAGCAAAATACATTTTCCCAAAGTGAATTTTATTGGGAACAAAGAGAAGCTAGCTGATTGGATCTGTGACAACTTTCCTAAAGATGCTGAGTCTGTTTTTGATGCTTTTTCTGGCGGGGGGTCGGTAAGCTATCGTGCGAAGAAGAACGGTTTGAGAGTAATAAGTAATGATATATTAAAAATTAATTATTTGTTGGCCAAATCTCTGATTGAAAACAATAAGGAAACCCTAAATGAGAATGATTTGGGGTTGATATTTTCGGGCCGTCCAGTTAAGGGTTTTATGTATAAAAATTATTCTGATATTTATTTTTATCCAGAAGAATGTAAGGAACTTGATTTATACAGAAGAAATATAGAAAAGCTAGACTCTGATTATAAGAAAGCTCTAGCGCTTGTACTGATTAGGCGATCAATGATTAGGAAAATGCCGTATTCTCGATTTAATCTTGATTGGGACAAAATAAAACTTTTGAGAGACGAAGATTATAGCTACAAAAAATATAAAAGAAAAAGGGCATATCACAATAAATCCTTTAAGTTTCATTTTTTGGAAAATTTAAGTGAGTATAATAATGCCATTTTCGATAACAACAAGAAGAACAAGGCTATGAATAAAGACGTCTTTAATTTGCTTGGTAAGATTAAAGCTGACATAATTTACCTAGACCCTCCTTATACTGGCACAATGAATAATTATTATGGTTTTTATGGCTTGGTGGATGAATATATAGATTCAAAAAAGAAAAAACCATTTGAGAACAACTTTATAGACAAGGAAAAATCATTATTATTGTTTGATAAGTTGTTTAGTAGGCTATCTGGTTATAAGTACTGGATTTTAAGCTACAACAACAATTCTTACCCTTCGAAGGAGGAGCTTGTAAAGATTATCTCGAAATACTCTAAAGATATAAATATAATAGAAAAAAAACATAATTATAAGATCACGGGTAAGGCCAAAAAGAATAAAAATAGAGAATACCTATTTATTGTTAGGAACAAATAATAATATGCCTATACAGAATTATGAAGAGTACTGGAAGTTAACAAACGCATTTACAAACTACAATGGTAACAAGTTTTTAACGACGCTGAAAATATGTGTTGATTTTATTGATGAGTATAAAGACGAATCATACAGCGAGGAAAAATACTCTAGGCTTCAAAGAAGAGTTGCAAAAGAGCTTGAGATTAATCTGATCTCTGTTAGGAAAGCAATTAATCAGCTAGTAAAAATGGGATTTATTAATTCCTTTTTGAAATCTTATAATGTTGATTCAGTGGAGTACTTGAATAGCCGTACTGCAAGAAAAAGGAGGCCGATTTTTTCCAAAATTGTTTATTCGAGCTCCAGCTTTAATAGGTCGGTTAATAATGAATCCGAGATACATCAGATAAATTTTTTAATAAATACTCTGGTAGAGGTTGGTAAATTAAACATTGAAGAAATAATTGCTTTAATGCTAGTTGATATTGAGGGTTACGGCCAGGATCACTTAGAAGAAAAGGACTTATCAGTATATGTAAAAAAAGCTCGG
The DNA here is from genome assembly GCA_002476865.1 of Patescibacteria group bacterium UBA7522. GTDB lineage: Bacteria > Patescibacteriota > CPR2 > UBA1875 > UBA1875 > UBA7522. The sequence goes on from DLNA01000013.1 coordinate 26,054, forward strand.
GAAACAGGATTTATCAGGAGGAAATATAATCAAATTAGTTATCTAATTAATTTGTTGAAAAAGTTAGATGAAATTGTTTTTGTGAACAATGAATTGTATTTTACAGAAGATGCAAAGG
>DLNA01000002.1 GCA_002476865.1 Patescibacteria group bacterium UBA7522
GGTGCTCTTATTGGTTCAGCACTCCGCTCAAGAACCCTAGGGACATTTAAGCACAAAATGGTACAAAACCCGCCCGAACGTACCGTTCGGTACGGGCGGGTGGTACACACCCCAGGGCATTTGTCTCATAATTTATGGTTTTTGAGCACAAAATGAGACAAATGAGACACCGATTGAGCATAAATGTGCCAGTGTTTCACCTTTCAGGTCATTTTGAGCACGAAGTTGAATGAGACAAGACAAATGAGACAGTCATAAAAAAGAAGGGGAAAGTCTTATTTGCCAAATAGTTTTTACTCTGGTAACTTGAGATTTGCAGAATCATCGCCAAATTTAACTCTCATAATTCCTGCTTCTGGAAAGGCAACTTGCAGGTCACTACCCTCGCCTCGAGACAGGTATTGAGCTAATATCTCTAGGTTTGGTGAATGGCCTACAAATCCAACTGTAATTTCTCTTTCGGGAAAGATTTTGACAAGAAAATCCTGGAGACGCTGTATCCCCATTAATTGTTCTTTAGCTAGAGCTTCTGGATTGACTGCCCCCTCAACGCCTGCACGATAATCCTCACCAAGCTGCTCAACGATTTTTTGAATATCAAAATCAGCGTTTTTAAATAAGTTTTCTGCATACTTCGATGTCCAGGTTCCATCTTCATTTTGCCATCGATTTCCACCAATTTTAAATTGCTTTATAAAAAGTGGCATGGAAAAGAATATTTTTGAATCAGGATGTTGTTTAGCAGAATCGCTGACCATGGCTAGCTCAGCAGTAGGCCCGTTTTCAAATTTCAGTTCACTTTTATCTATTGGGAAGCAATCAATGCCCTGTTTTGTGATTTCTTGTTCTACCGCTTCAGTATAAACTTTTGCAGTGGATTTTGTTCTGGGTGCTTCCGAGGTTCCACACAAGGCGACTACACCGCGTTCAGGAGTTTCTTTAATTATATCTACAATTATTGAGGCCTGTTGTCGTGCGATCTCAACCCCTAGTTCTGTTAGACCGGGATATTCAGGATCTGGGCTGTTGCCGAATGATCTCTCAGAGTGTCGTGAAGCGAAAAAGTTTGGATTTTCTGCGTTCATTTATTGTCCTTATTAAATTCTCCGAAGCGGCCGATTTTCATAGTTTGGTCGGGTAAATATTTATTATATATTTCAACGAATCTATCCTCGTCTAAATACCAGGCACCTTTATTAGTTTTGTTTTTGAAGGCTTTGACTACCTTATAATACTCAGCCATTTTCAAAAATAAATCATCATTATTTCTATTTGCCTGCTCGGCTTTGTCGTTAGAATCGACTATCTGATAAAAATCCAGTTCATCAAGGGGTTTTGTCAGCAGGTGTAATCTACGTTTGATAGCTTCTGGAGCTATCTGTTCAGGAAACAAGTAACCTATGATATATAGTATGGCTCTTGCCTCATTTAAATCATCCCAATTAGGATTTTCTAAAATGTGCTGGTAACGTTTCCACATTTTAGTTAGGACCACATTGAGTTTTTTAGAGTCCAATAAATAGGTATATTTAAGTATTTCTTCCATAAACTAAATATACCATAAATATAGATTATTAAGCTAAAAAAGTGCTTACATTCCTCTCAATTCAGCGATACCATCGTCCCCGATGAAAAATATAGTAGATAAAACTGAATTAAAGTACTGTCTGTACGCTCGCAAATCATCCGAATCTGACGAGCGGCAAGCGATGTCAATTGATTCACAAGTCAAAGAGATGACTGATTTGGCCAAACGTGATGGCATCAAGATAGCCAAGATACTTCAAGAAAGTCATTCAGCCAAGCAATCAGGGCAACGACCAGTATTTATGCAACTGCTTTCGGAAATCAGAAGTGGTGAGGTAAACGGAGTGCTGGCTTGGGCACCAGATCGATTGAGCCGTAATGCGGGTGACCTCGGTTCATTGGTTGATTTGATGGATGATACTAAATTGGTCCAAATTCGAACTTATTCGCAAAGTTTTACCAATACTCCGAGTGAGAAGTTTATGCTGATGATACTTTGTTCACAGGCCAAACTAGAAAATGATAATCGAGGCGAGAATGTTAAAAGAGGTATCCGAGCCAAATGTGAGATGGGTTGGCGACCGTGCATGCCACCAATAGGATACTACAACCGCGCGATGGCGGGCGTAAAAGATATTGTGGTGGACCCCGAAAGGGCCCCATTTGTAATTGAGATGTATAACAAGGCTTCGAATAGGATTAGTGGAAGGTCCATCAAAAACTGGCTAGACAGTATTGGCGCTACCACCAGAAAGGGACGACCATTGTCACTCTCTCAAATATATCTAATTTTAAAGAATCCATTTTATTATGGGATGTTTGAATATCCTAAGAAAAGCGGTATATGGTATCAGGGTTCCCACGAGCCGCTAGTTTCTAGAGAAATATATGACATAGTTCAGGAGCAACTTAAAGTCCCTCAAAAGTCTAAATGGGGTGCAAAGGAATTTCCATTCCGTAGATTTATGACTTGCTATTCTTGTGGTTCCACAATCGTAGGTGAAGAAAAGCATAAGTTAAGAAAAGATGGCGGTAAAAACAGACACGTCTATTATCACTGTTCTAGACAGGTTGATAAAAGCTGTAAAGAACCGTACCTTTCGGAGACCCAACTAATTGGGCAATTGCTACTAATGACAAACAAGCTTAGGATCAACGATGATCCGAGTTTAAATAAAGCAATCAAAAAGTTCGAATCAATGCTTGAAACAGTAAATCCTGATAGGAAATATTCAAAAGCCGAAATCACTAAAAGTTATGCTAAATATGTTTTGGAAAAAGGTAGTGATTTTGAGAAAACGAGGCTTATAAGAAATCTAGATACCAAATTTGCGATTCATAACAAAGAAATCGTTGAAATCTAGTAGATTTTACTTAGCTCACCATTAAGTATAATGGGCTGCATGGCATTTAATTCGTCTGAGTATGGTAAATCATCTGGGTATTGGTTAAGAATATACACTTTTTTATTTAGCGCATGACCAAAACCTATTTCGAGAAACGTATTAGCGCCAATATAGCCAGGGATTCCCTTTTTATCAACATTCACAGCTAAAACAGCATCACTCTCTTTGATTTTATTAAAATATCCTCTGATTAGATCATCTTTAATCTTAATTTGAGCCGTTTCGACAGTATTCCCATTTGCATCTAGTTCGTTTTCGATATTATCAAGTGAGGGCATTTCAACTTCATGGCCATTACTCAAGAGAACTGTTTGTACTTCAGACATTTCTTTATGAGCAGACATACTACCGCAAATAATTATTTTCATTGGTTCTTGTCCTTAAAGGTGTAGGCATTACGCTCACCTTTGGTGCTCTAATTGGTTCGGGAGGAGGGATTCG
>DLNA01000020.1 GCA_002476865.1 Patescibacteria group bacterium UBA7522
CGTCAAATTTTTTAAAAAAGTTAAGGGGCGTGGCCTTAAGGCCACGCCCCTTCAACATTTAAGGGCCCGATGCCCTTCTAGTGGTGTTGTTCTAATTGAACCGATAGCAATGTTATAGGTGCGCCATGATCACTCCTGGCATGATGCCAATCCGTCAGCCGAGCCACAACCCTAACACCCTCTTTCGTCCAAACTCCGACTGCCCTAGGAACAAGACCGTCGGACTTAAGATCAAAATCGCGACTTCGATCAATGTCATATCCAGCAATTTCGAGCGATGATACTAGATATGACCTTAGGGCCGGGAAAATCGTGCCTCCATGGATCAGATGTCCGGAGATCTTGATATCTTCCCTACTAATAACAATATAGCCCACAGCCGCTCACCTTCCTCACTCTCTCCGGAACGATTCGAATCGTTCGACTTCAACAATAGTGCCTATGTTGATGAAGGATTCTTCAATCAACAACACTATAACCACTCTTTTAAGCTACTTACCGTTTGTACGTCGAAAGCATTATACACAAAAAACCGCCTTTTTAAAAGCGGTTTTTTGTTATTCTGGCCCGACAATCGCAGTCGGGATGAATTTTTTACATTTTGATTTCGATATCAACTCCAGCGGGCAAAGAGACATTCATCAACGAATCAACAGTTTTTGCATTCGGCTCAATAATATCAATTAGTCGTTTATGAACCCTGACCTCGAACTGTTCTCTGGCATTTTTGTGCTGATTGGTTGATTTTAGGACAGTAATCGGCGAACGATCAGTCGGTAAAGGAATCGGACCGGCAACCTTGGCCCCAGACCTTTGCGCCGTATCAATAATCTGTTTTACAGATTCATCGATTATTTTATGATCATAAGCCCTTAGCTTAATTCTGATTCTTTGTTTCTGTTCTTTTTCTTCTGTTGTCATCTCTTTTTAAGGTTCCTCGCTTTTATTGATCGTACAAAATTTATTTAATAACTTTTGTTACAACACCAGCTCCAACCGTTCGACCACCCTCACGGATAGCAAATCTTGTTGACTCGTCCATAGCGATTGGTTGCATTAATTTTACAGTAACAGCAACCTCGTCGCCTGGCATAACCATCTCTGTTCCGTCTGGAAGAATTACTTCACCGGTTACATCGGTAGTTCCGATATAGAATTGTGGTTTGTAGCCCTTGAAGAATGGCGTGTGTCGTCCGCCTTCTTCTTTTGTTAAAACATAGATACTGGCTTCAAATTCAGTGTGAGGCGTAATAGAACCTGGTTTTGCAAGCACCATTCCACGCTCAATGTCGTCTTTTTCAATACCTCGGAGAAGAATTCCAGCATTATCACCGGCTATACCTTTGTCAAGTTGCTTTTTAAACATCTCAATTCCAGTAACTACGGTTTTTCTGGTTTCCCTGATTCCGACTATTTCAATTTCGTCGTTTAGGTTAACCGTTCCTTGTTCAATTCTACCGGTTGCAACTGTTCCGCGGCCCTTAATTGAAAAAACGTCTTCAACAGGCATCTTAAATGGTTTTTCGGTTTCACGCACTGGTTCAGGAATAAATTCATCAAGTGCGTTAACAAGCTCTTTTATTCCCTCAGCATATTTAGCGTCACCTTCGAGCGCCTTTAAAGCTGAACCACGAATAATTGGAGCGTTGTCTCCATCAAATTCATACTTAGAAAGAAGCTCTCTGATTTCCATCTCTACAAGATCAAGCATCTCTGGATCAGAGACCATATCTACCTTGTTCATAAAAACAACAACCTTAGGAACATTAACCTGTTTAGCAAGAAGCAAATGCTCTCTTGTTTGAGGCATAGGTCCGTCAGTTGCAGCTACAACTAAAATAGCTCCGTCCATCTGAGCAGCGCCGGTAATCATATTTTTAACATAATCGGCATGACCAGGACAGTCAACGTGAGCATAGTGACGTTTATCGGATTGATACTCAACGTGAGCGGTTGCGATGGTAATACCACGCTCCCTCTCTTCTGGGGCTTTATCGATGTTTTCAAAAGCCGTAAATTCTGCTTTACCTTCTTCGGAAAGAACCTTGGTAATAGCAGCGGTTAAGGTTGTTTTACCGTGGTCAACGTGTCCGATAGTACCAACGTTAACGTGTGGTTTAGAACGATCAAAGGTTGCCATTATGATCTCCTTTTTTTATTTTACATTACATTCTGCCAAAAAATAAGCTTGGCCGAGACAATAAAACCGACCCGTCAAAGACGGATTTATCTGTTTTAATTGTGCACAAATTATTCTACCGAAAGATCTGTTTTTATGCAATAGTTTTTTTAATAAAAATGAGGCCCGACCCTTATTAAGAAGGTCGGGCCAACAAAGAACAATCAAGGAAGTGTTGATTAATGTCTGGAAGATCATGAATTGGGTCACTTACTTGCACGGCCAGTATCGATCAAGCCAATCCCCTCCATTGGTCGACTAATCTTCGTCGATAGTACCTCTCGCAAGAAGACGATGCGATCTTTCTTGGTGGGAACGGCCTTATTGATAACCGAAGACAGATCAAGCGATTTGGTTACATATCCTCCCAGCGGAATACGACGCATCATCTTAGCATCACTCCTCCATTATTCCGTGTACCATCAAATAGAATTTGGCTCCGCTCTGTTTTTCAGAGAGCGGAGCCAGAGGGGGGGGGTGCAACTGGTTACAGGGTCTTTTGATTAGAGAGAGCGCCTTCGTTTGCTCGGATCACGCCAGAAACGAAAGCGCCAAAAGATTACACCAGCCGAAGCCATCGCAAACATGACAGCTAAGAAAAAGTACCCTCCTCCACCGTCATAGATAATAGCTCCGTGAAGCCATTTAAGCATCTGGCCCACCTCCTAGCGCTTCGATTTGCGCCGGAAGCACTTGGTGCCGTCGTTCTTGAGGACAGCTTAGACAGGACTCTCCCTCATCGAGACAAGAATAGCAGCTTCTTGGTTGATCCTTGAAGCTCCTGCTAAGAGGCCTCTCCTTTGTCTTGATCAAGATCAAGAGACCCGCCGCGACAAGACCGGTAAAGATAGCGGCCAGCGAACAGCCAATTCCGTGCTCCATCATTGCCCCCTTTCTGGTTGATTCTGTCCTCCCCTGAAAACTTCAGTCAGCCAGCATCGTATCGAAATTGCACCTGCATGACTAGAACTGGATTCAACCGAGACAAGGCAACTATTAATATCTTCTAGTGGAGTTCCTCCACAAGAATTGATTCTTCTCGGAATTGAAATCGTTAGATTGTCACAACGCGCTCTCTTAACGAGCAAGGTCATCCTTCTTCCCATTTCGGCTATTTGGCCTTTTCATCCTTCTTGTTCTTGGTCGGATTAATGCATTTGACGCCAATTGGAGCTGAGGACTGACCTCTGCACTCCTTGCAACGATCAGTGTCCGCGTAACTACAAGGCGAAATCTTCACGACTACCCCCTTCTTAGGTTCTTGACTTGTGTCAGTGGTCGATATTATAAAATATTTTTACCTTATCTACAATATAAAAAGAGTCCCTAGGGACTCTTTTTAAAAATTCTTTAAATATTTAATCTACAATTTCCGTGCTTGTTGTGCCTCTTGATGATTTTATCTCTTCGGCAATATTTCCCGGGACCTCTTCGTAATGATCAAACTCCATAACATAAGATGCTCTTCCTTGAGTCATCGAACGAAGCTGGGTCGCATAACCAAACATCTCCGAAAGGGGAACCATAGCATCTATTACTTTTGCCTGAGCTCGATCTTCCATTTTTTGAATACGACCACGCTTAGAGTTAATATCTCCCATTACGTCTCCCATTGATTCTTCCGGACAGACAACCTCAACTTTCATTATTGGCTCAAGAATAATTGGTTTTGCCTTTTTAACTCCGGCTTGAAGCGCCATTGACCCGGCAATTTTAAATGCCATCTCCGAAGAGTCAACATCATGGAACGACCCGTCATAAAGAGTTGCTCTCATGTCAACAACCGGATAGCCGGCAATTACACCGTTTGCCATCGCCTCAACAATTCCCTGCTCCGTTGGTCCAATATATTCTTTTGGCACTGTACCGCCAACAATTTTGTCAACGAATTCAAAACCAGATCCTGGCTCTAGCGGTTCAAGCTCAAGCCAAACGTGACCATATTGACCACGACCACCGGACTGTTTGATATATTTTCCCTCAACCTGGATTTTCTCTTTGATTGTTTCCTTAAAGGCAACTTGCGGCTTACCAACATTCGCCTCTACTTTAAACTCTCGCTTCATCCTATCAACGATAATGTCAAGATGAAGCTCCCCCATTCCAGAGATAACCGTTTGACCCGTCTCTTCGTCTGATTTTACAACAAAGGTCGGATCCTCTTCGGCTAATTTTTGAAGAGCAATGCCCATTTTTTCTTGGTCGGCCTTTGTTTTTGGTTCAATCGCAATCGATATAACCGGATCGGGAAATGTAATTGATTCTAGGATGATTGGTTTTTCGGGATCACACAAAGTGTCGCCTGTGGTTGTGCCCTTAAGACCAACAGCAGCAGCGATTTCACCGGCATAAACTTTATCGACATCTTCTCTTGAGTTGGCGTGCAGTCGAACTATTCTGCCCAGTCTTTCTTTGGTGCCCGTGGTGGAATTAAAAACATAAGATCCGGCACTCACTGTCCCTGAATAAACCCTAAAAAAAGCCAATTTACCGACAAAAGGATCGGTCGCAATCTTAAAAGCCAAAGCCGAAAACGGCTCCTCGTCGCTTGCTTTTCTTTCGACCTCTTCGCCACTCTTTGGATCAATCCCCTTAACAGCTGGGACGTCTAGTGGGCTTGGCAAATAGTCGATAACAGCATCGATCATTTTTTCAACGATTACGCCACGACCATCACCGCCCAAAACAGGGAAGAAGTTTCCCGCCAGAACTGATTTTCTAATAGCGGTTTTAAATTCATCTATTGTTAGATCTTCTCCACCAAGATATTTTTCCATCAACACCTCATCGGCTTCAACAGCTTTTTCTAAGAGTTCCTCTCGATATTTTTCACACCTTTCTTTCATATCGGCTGGGATTTCGCCCTCAACTAACTTTTTGTCATGATATTCGTTATACGTATACGATTTCATTGAAACTAGATCAACAACGCCGTTAATGGCTTGCTCGAATCCAACCGGAAGCTGAATCGGATATGCATTTTTTGAAAGACGATCTTTTATTGAATCCAATGACTTGTAAAAATCCCCCCCAGTTTGGTTTATTTTGTTAATAAAACAAATTCTTGGAACATTATATTTATCTGCCTGACGCCAAACTGTTTCTGATTGTGGCTCCACGCCCATTTTTCCGTCAAAAATCGTAACGGCACCGTCAAGAACACGCAAAGATCTTTCAACCTCAACCGTAAAATCAACATGGCCGGGGGTATCAATAATGTTTATGCGATGATCACTCCAAAAACAGGTTGTTGCAGCAGAGGTGATTGTAATCCCACGCTCTCTTTCTTGCTCCATCCAGTCCATCGTTGCTTCGCCTTGATGAACTTCGCCGATTTTATGAGTTTTGCCGGTTAAATAAAGAACCCCCTCTGTAACGGTCGTCTTACCAGCATCAATATGAGCGATGATTCCGATATTTCTTGTTTTTTCGAGTGAATAATCTCTAGACATAATCTCCCTTTGGCCGAATTGACCAGCGAACACAATCAGAGATCCTTACTTTGATCGCTGATCAAAAATCGCTTATTAAAATCTTGCAAAGTGTGCGAAGGCCTTGTTTGCCTCTGCCATTCTGTGAGTATCTTCCTTTTTCTTAAAAGCAGTACCAGTGCTGTTTGCCGCATCAATGATTTCGGCTGCTAGCGCCTTATCGAACGAAACCCCTTTTCGATTTCTGGCCGCATCTCTTATCCAAATCATTCCAAAATGATCCCTCTTGTCGCCTCTAACTTCCATCGGAATCTGATAGTTAGAGCCACCGACTCTTTTTGATTTTACTTGAACTGTTGGGCTAACATTTTTAATTGCCGCCTCAAAAACGGAGAGGGGCTCTTTTTTGGTTTTTTCGGCCACAATCTCAAGTGCCTCATACAAAAGTGACTCAGCTACTGATTTTTTCCCGTTTAACATTATCTTGTTTATAAATTTAGCAACCAAAACACTATTAAACTTTTTATCAGGCGCTGGTTTTCTTTTTACTGTTCTTCTTGGATCTCTTGCCATATTCGCTACGCTCCGGCTTCTTTTAATTGATAATCTGCCATCTACTAAATTAAATCCGTTAAGATTTTTTGGCCCCATACTTACTTCTACCCTTTTTTCTATCTGAAACCCCGGATGTATCAAGCGAACCACGAACAATGTGATAACGAACACCCGGCAAATCCTTGACTCTACCGCCACGGATTAAAACCACACTGTGTTCCTGTAAATTATGCCCGATCCCCGGAATATAAGCCGTTACCTCCATGCCGTTTGTTAATCTAACACGTGCAATCTTTCGAAGTGCTGAGTTTGGTTTTTTGGGAGTAGCCGTTGTAACCTTAACGCAAACCCCTCTTTTAAAGGGTGAGTTTGTCGGCCTAGTTCTGCCCTTTAGGGTATTCAAAGTCCGACCCATTGCAGGGGACTTTGATTTTCGGATTTTATTTTTCCGACCTTTTTTGATTAATTGATTTATTGTTGGCATACGCTTTGTGATTTTAACAGATTATCCATTATTCTTCAACGCTTTTTTCTTCGGTTGTTTCAATATCGATTATCTCCGGTTTTTCTGGTAACGGTGCAGGGGTTACAATACTTGGATCATATCCTGTACCAACCGGTATTAGTTTTCCAATAATCACGTTTTCTTTGAGTCCCCGTAAATAGTCAACTCTACCTTCAATTGAGGCCGAGATTAAAACCCTGTTCGTTTCTTGGAATGAAGCGGCCGAAAGCCAGCTGTCAGAAGAATGAGAAACCTTGGAAATCGAAAGAAGCAGATTTTCAAATTTAGCAGGTTCTTTACCTTCGCTTTTTACTCTTTCATTCTCCTCGACCAAAGATCTTCTTGACACTACATCACCAGTAATAAAGATCGTATCTCCCGGATCTTCAATTCTAGCCCTTGAGAACATCTGTCTGATAATGACCTCCACGTGCTTATCGTCGATTGTTTGACCTTGATTGGCATATATCTTCTGAATTTCAAGAGTAATGTAGCGTTGAACGGATTCTTCGCCACAAAGCTCTAGGGCTTTTTGCAGATTCCAAGAACCTTCAGTTAACTGATCGCCACGCTTAACTTTTTGACCATTTTCAACCAGAATTTTAACTTGCGGAGAGACCAAGTAATCACGCATATCGGCCTCTTTTGTTAAAACCATGGTATCGCCTTTAATTTTTATGATGCCATTCGACTTGGCTCTTATTGGACGCTTACCTTCTTTTTCGGCAATAATTTCTTTTGCCTCTACAAAAGAATTGTTTTTTACCGCGGCCTTATAGCCCTTGGTGACATATTCCTCTGTTTCAATAAGATTAGAAACAACACTAACTTTCTTCATCTTTCCAGCATCTTCGATTCTAATAACGCCCTCTATTTCGGCGAGAGCGGCCTCTCCCTTTGGCTTCCTTGCCTCGAAAAGCTCCTGAACGCGAGGTAGACCCTGTGTAATATCAGCGCCAACAACACCACCAGTGTTTACAGTTCTCATTGTTAGCTGTGTTCCTGGTTCACCAATCGATTGAGCCGCAATAATACCAACTGCCGTCCCCATGGCAACAGGGCGACCATTGGCCAAGTCAGAACCATAACAATGTTGACACACACCAAGCTTAGTTTCGCATGCCAAGATTGAACGTATTTTCACCTCATCGATGTTATTATCGTCAATCACATTAAAAATATTCTCATCAATCAAAACGCCTTTTTGAACGATTACTTCTCCTGTCTTTTGATTTACAATCTTTTCGGCCGTGTAGCGAGAAATTAACCTTTGAGAAAATTCTTCACCAATTCTTTTTGACTCTTCCCTGGAAACAATTAGATAACCCTTTGTTTTACAATCTATTTCAGAGATTGTAACTTCCTGAGCAACATCAACTAGTCGTCTTGTTAGGTAGCCGGAATCAGAGGTTCTCAAAGCAGTATCGGAAAATCCCTTTCTAGTTCCGTGAGTAGAGATAAAAAATTCTAGCGCATCAAGGCCTTCTTTGTAGTTTGATTTGATTGGAAGTTCAATAATTCTTCCCGAAGCGTTAATCACATTTCCTTTCATACCCGCAATTTGATTTATCTGCTTAATATCGCCTCTGGCGCCACTGTCCTTTGCTAGAGTTAAGAAAGAATTTTGATCCTGAACTTTTTCCATACTTTCTTGAATTTTGGACTTTGCTTCTTCCCAAACCTTAACGATTAAGGAGTACTTTTCGTCTTCAGTAATAAATCCTTGAAGATATTTATCACGGATCTCTAGAACCTTTTTTTCACCTTCTTCAAGAATCGTATTTTTATCGCCCGGAACAGTAGCGTCATCCATAGAAAGAGAAAGTCCCGAACGAGTTACGAACTTGAAGCCAAGATCCTTCACTCCATCAAGAAAATCGGCTGTAATCTCAGGGCCAAATTTTTCATACAAGTTCTTGATAATTGAAACTGTCTTTTTCTTGTTAACTGGCTCATTTATAAAAGGCACTTCTTTCGGTAGCTTCTGGTTGAAGACAACTCGACCGATTGTAGTATCTAGAATTTGACCATCAACCCTAACTTTAATTTTGGCTCGAATATGAACGTAGCCAAGATTGTAGAAAGAGATGGCCTCTTCGGGTGAAGAAAAAATCTTACCCTCACCAATTGCACCCTCTTCCTCTTGAGTCATCCAGTAAATACCAAGTGTCATTTCATGGGACGGCTTAACAACCGGCTCACCGGCGGCCGGTTTTAGCAGATTATGTTTTGAAAGCATAATCTGCTCCGCTTCGGCTTGCGCCATTCTTGATAGCGGTACGTGAACGGCCATTTGGTCTCCATCAAAGTCGGCGTTATAGGCCTCGCAGACCAGAGGATGAAGCTGGATCGCCTTACCTTCAATCAAAACTGGCAAAAACGCCTGAATACCAAGTCGATGAAGGGTTGGGGCACGGTTTAGAAGAACATATTTATTTTCAATTACCTCATCAAGTGCGTCCCAAACCTCGGCACGTCCACGCTCAATCATTCTAGAAGCACTTTTAATGTTGTGAGCGATACCGCTACCAACTAATTTTGAAATAACAAATGGTTTAAAAAGTTCAAGTGCCATCATCTTTGGCAATCCGCACTGATCCATTCTTAACTCTGGACCAGCAACAATTACAGAACGACCGGAATAATCGACCCTCTTGCCAAGCAAGTTCTGTCGAAACCTACCCTGCTTACCCTTTAGCATATCAGCGATCGATCGTAGTTTTCTTTTGGCTTGCGCTTGAGAGGTTTTGTCTCTTCTAGCATTATTATCCAAGAGAGCGTCAACCGACTCCTGAAGCATTCTTTTTTCGTTTCTAATAATGACATCTGGTGCATCCTGAGCAATTAACTTTTTTAATCGATTGTTGCGATTAATAACACGACGATAAAGATCATTAAGATCGGCTGTTGCAAAACGACCACCATCAAGTTGAACCATTGGTCTTAATCCAGGAGGGATAACCGGTAGATTTTTGATGATCATCCATTCCGGACGAATATTAGCCGAAAGAAGTCCTTGAACAATTTTTAATCTTTTTAAGGCCTTTTTTCTTTTTTGACCGGTTGAATCATTTATCTCCGCCTCAAGGGATGATTCAAGTTCTTTTAAATCAATCTCTTTTAAAAGATTTAATATCGCCTCTGTACCAATCTCTGCTTTAAATACTCCGCCAAATTTCATTGAGTATTCACGATACTTTAGTTCAGAAAGAACCTGAAATTTCTGGAGAGAAGCAAGATCGCTTTTTGCCTCTTTTAGGTATTCTTCAAGCTCAGCGATTCTCTCTTTTCTCTCTTTTTCGTCCTTTATCTCTTTAGCGGCCTCTTTTTTCTTTTCCTTGAATTCTCCTTCAAGAGATTCTAGAAATTTCTTTTTTTCTTCGTCGTTTACGGAGGTCACAATATAAGAAATAAAATAAACTACTCTTTCAAGATCACGAACACCCATCCCAAGAATTAAGCCGATTGATGAAGGTACGCCTCTTAAAAACCAAATATGAGTAACAGGCACAGAAAGTTCAATATGGCCCATCCTCTCACGGCGAACAACACTTCTGGTCACTTCTACACCACACTTATCACAAACAACACCCTTATGACGTATCTTTTTATATTTACCACAATAACATTCCCAGTCCTTATCTGGGCCAAAAATTCTTTCGCAAAAAAGACCATCCTTTTCTGGTTTTAACGTTCGATAGTTTATCGTTTCCGGCTTCGTTACCTCTCCATGTGACCATTTTTTGATATCTTCTGGCGAGGCGATTGAAATTCTGATTGCGCCAAAATTTTCGGCGTGCTTCTCTTCATTTAGATTATTATTCTTCATCTGTTGCCTCCTTTATGGCCTCAAACTCATCTATTTGGGCCTCCTTTTCGATATCTATTTTAGGTAAAGTTGCTGCCGCATTTCCCTCAATTAAGCTACTCTCATCAAGCTCCGAAATACTCTCTTTGTAGCCCTCTTCAATGGCGTCCGTTGCTGACTTTTCTTTTTTTGCGTCTTCTAAAAGATCAATTGAAAGCCCAAGGCCCTGAAGTTCCTTGACCAGAACGTTAAACGATTCTGGTACTCTCGGCTCACGAATATCATCTCCTTTGATTATTGACTCATATGCCTTTGATCTTCCCAAGACATCGTCCGATTTGATAGTAAGAATCTCCTGTAGAGTATGAGCTGCACCATAGGCCTCAAGCGCCCAAACCTCCATCTCTCCAAATCTTTGACCACCGAACTGGGCCTTACCACCGAGCGGTTGCTGAGTAACCATGGCGTATGATCCAATTGATCTAGCGTGAATTTTGTCATCAACCATATGATGAAGTTTTAACATGTAAGTAACACCAACCGTCACTCTTTGATCAAAAGGTTCACCGGTTCGACCGTCGTATAGGACCGATTTTCCGTCTTCTGCCAAACCGGCCGCTTTTAACTCGGCCTTAATTTGATCTACTTTTGGACCCATGAAAACAGGGGCTGCTACTTTTATACCAAGTGCTCTGGCGGCAAATCCTAGATGCGCCTCTAAAACCTGACCAATATTCATACGGGCCGAGACACCAAGTGGATTTAGAACTATATCAACAGGCGTTCCGTCCTCAAGATATGGCATATCCTCAACCGGAGCGATTCTAGCAATTACACCCTTGTTTCCATGTCGGCCAGCAATTTTATCACCAACCGTTATCTTTACTAACTTAGCTATCAAAACATCAATCTGCTTGATTACGCCCGCTGAGAGTTCATCACCCTTATCTCTTTCTCTGATATTAATTCCAACAACTTTTCCATAAACACCCGGCTGAACTCTTAGCGAAGTGTCCTTCACATCTCTGGCTTTTTCCCCAAAGATTGCCCTCAAAAGTCGCTCTTCGGCCGAAAGCTCGGTTTCGCCCTTTGGTGTTATTTTACCGACCAGAATATCTCCCTGAGAAACTTCGGCTCCAATTCTAACGATTCCTTCCTCGTCAAGATTTCGAAGTGCTTCCTCACCAACGTTAGGAATATCGCGAGTAACCATCTCTGCACCTAGTTTTGTGTCACGAACGTCGCAAGAGAAAAGTTCTAAATGGACCGAACTATAAACATCCTCTTTCACTAATCTTTCCGAAATAATAATCGCATCTTCATAGTTGTATCCGCCAAATGCCATATAGGCAACCAATAGGTTTTTGCCCAAGGATAATTCACCGTTATCTGTTGCCGGTCCATCGACTAAAACGTCACCCTTTTTTATTTTTTGACCACTTTCGACAACCGGCCTCTGATCAATACAGGTATCGTCGTTAGTTCTTCTGTATTTTTCTAAATCATAGATCTTTTCGCCGCCCTTATCATATTTTACAATCACCTGAGAACCAGTTGCCGCCGTAACCACGCCGGAACCTTCGGCTAAAATTGTAAAACCAGAGTCCTCAGCAATTTTTGATTCAATCCCCGTGCCAACTATTGGTGCCTCTGGACGAATTAACGGAACCGCCTGGCGTTGCATATTGGCAGCCATAAGAGTTCTTTTGCCATCGTCATGCTCCAAAAACGGCACTAATCCTGAAGCAACCGAAACAGTTTGGACAGAAGCAACATCCATGAAAGAAACTTCATCAACCGAAACTTCGGCCGCTTCACCTTCTTTTCGGGCTGTAATTAAGTCGTTCTTAAAATATCCGTTTTCATCAATTTCAGTGTTTGCTTGAGCGATAATATAATGCTCCTCCTCATCGGCTGTCATGTAAACAATTTCACCTGTCACCGTTGGCTTAACTTTTACTTCTTTAAGGTCTTTCTTTTTTGCTAGGCCAGAAGCAATAGTTTTTGTTATTTTGTCGCCCTTTTTGGCAATACCTGTGATTGTTTCACCCAAAATAAAACCGATGGACGATTTCCCGTCATTTGGCAATAAACGAATAACCTTTCTATAAGGCGTCTCTAAAAATCCGTAATCGTTAACCCTGGCATAAGAAGCTAAATAGTTTACCAACCCAATGTTAGGACCTTCCGGGGTTTCATTTGGACAGATACGGCCATAATGAGTTCTGTGAACATCGCGGACATCAAAGCCGGCTCTCTCCTTTGAGAGCCCACCCGGGCCCAAGGCAGATAAACGTCTTTTGTTTACAAGCTCTGAAAGCGGGTTTGTTTGATCCATAAACTGAGAAAGCTGAGAGCTAGCAAAAAACTCCTTAACAACAGAAGAAATTGGCCGAATATTAATAAGCTGTGAAGGTGTCACTGTTTTAGAATCAGCCGTTGACATTTTGTCTTTAATGTTCCTTTCAGCTCTTAAAATACCGACCCGAAAACGCTGCTGAAGAAGCTCCCCAACCGCTCTTACTCTCCTGTTGCCAAGATGATCGATATCGGTGGCTAGACCCTGATTAACGTTTCTTCTGATAATCTCCTTAACAATTTCAATAAAATCTTCTCTTTTTAGAACCCGGTTTTCTTTGGTATTTTTGATATTCTCACCTAAAACCTTGTTCATTCTATAACGACCGACTCTTGAAAGATCGTATTTTTTAAAATCAAAAAACATTCCCTCGACAAGCTGTTTTGCGTTTTCTGGAGTTGCAAGATCGCCGGGTCTAATTTTTTTATAAATCTCTACAAATGCTTCTTCGGGAGTTTCGGCTGGATCTTTTTCTAGTGTTGACTGGATATAATCGTTCTCCTTATCTGTATTAACTTCAGAAAAGGCCTTTTTAATATCGTCGTTTGTTTTAAGTCCAAAAGCCCTAAGAAGAGTCGTAACCGGAATCTTTCTTTTTCGGTCAATTTTGGCATAGATAGCTCCATTGCTTGCCGTTTCTAGCTCAAGCCAAGCACCCCGACCAGGAATAATTTTAGCACCAAAGTATTTATTGCCACTGGCCTCTTCGGCTGTAAAAAACACACCAGCACTTCGAAGAAGCTGGGATATAATAACTCTTTCGACACCATTAATAACAAATGTGCCCTGACGAGTCATAATAGGTAGGTCACACAAAAAAACTTCTTGAGTTTTTGATTTCCCGGTTTCTAGGTTTTTAAGAGTAACCTCAACCTTGAGCGGTGCTTCATAGTTTGCCTTTTTTTCACGAGCAACTTTTTCCGGATATTTTGCATCGTCTAAATAATAGTTCTCAAAATAAAGCTCGTATTGCGTTTGAGAAAAATCAACGATCGGGCTAATCTCGTCGAGTACTTCTTTAATGCCTTCCTTGATAAACCAATCATAGGACTTGGTTTGGATTTCGATTAGATTTGGCAGATCTAATACGTTTTGAAGCGGCCGGTAATATTTACGCTTCATGATTTTGGCCATAGAAGAAGTTTGTGGCATAAAAAAACGTCCCTTTCTTTTTATATAAGGGTTAATAAATATTTACGTTGTCGCCGGACTTTTGGACCCCCAGAGTGTAAAAATAATTCCAAAATTTAAAGCAAGAAAAATATTAACTGATTTTATCCACAATGTCAACCCTGAAATTTAATTTCAGAGAATTTAAGATTTAGTCGATGAGATAATCTTATCTATCAGGCCATATTTTTTGGCCTCTTCGGGACTCATAAAAAAGTCCCGCTCCATATCAGTTGCAACCTTGTCACGTTTTTGACCCGAGTGCCTGGACATTACATCAATGATTTTATCTTTTAGGTAAAGTATCTCCTTGGCCTGAATAGAGATATCAGTTGCCTGACCCTCGGCTCCGCCAAGGGGTTGATGAATCATTACTCTTGAATTTGGCAAAGCATAACGTTTGCCCTTTTTACCAGCCGCAAGCAACACCGAAGCACCCGAGGCCGCCATTCCAATACAGATAGTTTGAACATCGGGCTTTATAAACTGAATTGTGTCATAAATTGCCAAAGTTGAATAAACCACTCCACCGGGCGAATTAATAAAAATCTTTATATCTTTTTTCTCGTCCTCTGCCTCTAAAAATAAAAGCTGAGCGATTACAATGTTGGCAACATGATCATCTATCGCCGACCCAACAAAGATAATACGATCTTTTAGGAGTCGGGAGTAAATATCATAGGCCCGCTCACCCAAATTTGTTTGCTCGATAACGGTTGGAATAAGAATTTGATTTTTTGCTTTCACCTTGGTCTCACTTTCTATTTCATCTTGATTTTAAAATAAAAATCGCTAAATGGAAACTGAAAAATATTAATCGAAAAGGAAGACTATTTGCTTACATTAAATTGCCAAAGTTTTTCAACAGTGTTTCTGATTATTATGTTGTTACCAATTTCGCGACGCCTCTCTGGAGTGTCATAAGCGGCTTTAAGATCTTCAACATTTGTGCCGGGCGTAGCGGTTGCTATTATCTTTTCGATCTCGGAATCTATCTCGGCCTCATTAACCTCAATTTTTTCTAATCGAGCCACCTCACCAAGAACTATACCAATCTGAACACGCTTAACGGCCTCCGGCTCCATCTCTTTGTGGAGCTCCTCTATTGTTTTATTACTCATCTCCAAGAATTTATCCATCGTTAAACCAGAGTGCGAAAGATTGTGCTCTGCCTCATGAACCATACGATGAATCTCTTCATCAACTAAAACTTTTGGCGCTTCAATTTTGTTTTCTTTGATTATTGTTTCAATTATTTTCTCTTCCGTCTTGCGTCTAGCAGCTAAATCTTTTTGTAGGTCAAGTTCTTTGGCAAGCTCTTTTTTTAAAGATTCCAAGCTATCAAGTCCAAAATTTTTTGCAAAATTATCATCAAGAGTTGGCTTTATTTTTTCAAATGATTTATTAATCTTAATCTTAAATTCTACTTTTTGGCCGGCTAGATTTTTGGCATGATACTCTTTAGGAAAAACAATCTCAAAATTAAATTCCTCGCCCGTTTTGTGACCAACAATCTTTTCTTCAAACCCTGGAATCATCACATTCGAGCCGAGAACTATAGGATGATTTTTAGATGCACCACCATCAAAAGGAAGTCCTTTTAGTGTACCCTCAAAGTCAATCTCTACTCTATCACCGTTCTTGACCGCTCTTGAAATTTCTTTTTCCTCGGCATATTTTTCCAAAAGACCCTCTAGTGCTTCCTTTTTTTCCTTCTCTGTTGCCGAATCAGATTTGAATTTTATTTTTTGATCTTTATATTTTAAACCCTTAATCTCTGGCATAGTTGCCGTTACTGCCTCAAAAACAAGCTTCTCGCCGGGTATAAATTCCTTTACTTGAACCTGTGGTTGCGAAATAGCGCTCACTTTTTCAGCCAAAATCGCCTCAAAATATGCCTCAGGAATTATTTTATCAATCACCTCTGCCCAAAACTGATCTTTGCCGACCTCTTTTTCAATCACAAATTGAGGCGCCTTTCCTGGCCTAAAGCCGTCGATTTTTAAACGCTTGGAAAGATCCTCGGTTACTATTTTTGTAATCGATTTTAATTTTTCTGCTTCAACAGTAATTTCAAACTTAATCTCCGCTGATTTTTTTTCTAAAACTTTGTGAGGCATACTTCTCCTTTATTATCTATTTCCAATTATCGTTTATCGGTTTTAACCCTTCTTGAAAATCTTGAACACAGTTAAAAGAATACTTCAAATTTATTATGCTTCTTTTGTCATTTTTATTAATGAGTCCCTATCCTGAACACCGGCAACCTGATTAATCACCTTCCCATCCTTAAAAACGATTAAAGTTGGAATACTCATTACGCCAAATTTCATCGCCGTTTCGCGAGCTTCATCAACATTTAATTTGGCAAATTTAGCATTATCGCCTACCTCTTTAGCCGCCTCTTCAAAAATCGGCGCCATCATTTGGCAAGGTCCGCACCAGTCCGCATAAAAGTCAACAATCGAAACTCCCTTTGAATCCAATATCTCTGATTTAAAGTTATTATCGTTTAAAACTATTAGGCCCATAAATCCTCCTTCTTAAAACTATCATTTAAAATATTTTTGGTGCGGATGAGAGGACTCGAACCTCCACGGGTTGCCCCACCAGCTCCTAAGGCTGGCGTGTATACCAATTTCACCACATCCGCATATTCGTGCCCTGAAATATTAACAAAAAAAGACCTTTTTAGCAACAAAACAAAAAGCTATTTCTTTTTTAAGATTACCGAAAATTTATCGGTCTCTACCTGACGAGTGTCAATTACCTGAAAGCCCTCCGGCAAATCAACTAAACTGAATTCATTGCTATCGGGATACTGAATAACCGTAACGCCATTTTCTGATTGAAAATTGAGCACCTTTTCTAAGAGTTCAAAACAATGCAAGTCAATAGATCTGAAAAAAATAACATCATAGCTTATACTCGTTTCCTGGAAAAAAAATTCATCTGGACTTTTTTCCAAGATAAAATCGTCCGCATTTAACCCAACTGCTTTTAGATTTTCTTCAATTAGCTCCCTGTCCCCATCATGAAGATTAAGAAATTGAACAATCGCCGCGCCTTTAGATATTGCCTCTATGCCATACATACCATTCGTATCGTTAATGTCCAAAACACTTGCTTCGTGAATTCTAATTCCGATTATTTCAAAAATTGATTCTTTAATAGTAAGTATCCGAGTCGAAAGAGGTGCTCCCTCGTGATTATCTTTTAT
This sequence comes from Patescibacteria group bacterium UBA7522, assembly GCA_002476865.1. Classification (GTDB taxonomy): domain Bacteria; phylum Patescibacteriota; class CPR2; order UBA1875; family UBA1875; genus UBA7522. The sequence goes on from DLNA01000020.1 coordinate 17,228, forward strand.
CTCTTTTCCTTCAAACTTTCCTGTGCCAATATGCATACTTAAGAGTTTACATAAACTTTAAGAAATTTTCAATTTGAAGTTTGTGATTTTTGAATAAAAAAGATAATGGATAAAAAGAGATCCCCGATAATACAAAAGATCAAAACGATTAAATCAAAAAAGTTTATTTTTAAAAACCATAAAAAACGGGCCCAAGAGGTTTATAATCTCTCGGGCCCGTGATGGTGCTAACAGCTAGCACTCCTCACAACTCTCAGCTGAGAATTGTGTTCAAGCTTCCGGCCCGGAAGCTTGATAGAGAGTTCTGCTGCCACGGTGAGTGGATCAAGGAGACGGTCTGTTTTGCCACAGTAAGGTACAACTGCAACATTGGAGCCACCGGTGTACCAGACCTCGACCGCCTCTCCAGCCCTGATTGGGATCGATGGGGATTCATCCACCCTTGTGAAGTACAGGGTGGCGACGCTACCCTCCTCGTCTCCATCAACGATGTCTCTGGCGCTTGCTTGATCACGAGAATTCGTGTGATCAAGATCGGGCCCGACCCAGATCCCCCTGATTCGCCGCTGAGGTTCTCTGGGCAAGAGCTTGCCTCGAACCCTGGGTTTCTCGTCATCGAGCAGCTGCTCAATGAATTCGGCCCAACTCTCGCAGTAGTAAGGATCAACCGACTCGAACTCAGCCGGCTTTACCACAAGAACGTTGTTCCGCGCCCTCACCGCTTCGACAAGCTCGCCATCGCTGAACGATTGAGCAGAGACAAGCAGAACAATTGAGCCGTCGTTCAATTCAACATAGCGTCCATAAGGACACTCGTCGTACTGACGGCTCAGAATCTCGGAGAGGCCCTCCTCGACAACCGCATGGAAGCCACGCGGGACGAAGAGGGTTGCAAGCCCGGCTTCCAAAGCCAGACGCACAAGGGCATCAGGACTCTCGGCCCTCTTGTAACCCGCCTTCATCGCAGAGGCAGGCGTTACCGAGAAACCAAACGGTCCTTCGGTTGAACGGAGAAGAACAAACTCGCCCCTCTCCTTGTTGATCTCGGGGATATGGTTAACAAAAACCCTCCCCCCGTCAAGATCAACCTTACCGATGCTTGCCGGCAGGGCAAAGCCCAGCCGGACTACAAGAGCCGAAATACCGCTAGACATTCATATCACTTCCCAATGTCAACCCAACCGCAGTTGGGACCTCCGGCTTTATTGCCGGACAATGCGTGGATAATATCACAATATTGATTTTATGTCAATACTATTCTAGCTTAACTGCGGTATCAAATTCTTTTATTTTTTCGCTCAAAAGAGGAAAATTAGCCAAGTGACGTTTTTCAACAAAAAAATCGGCCGTGTCTCTAACATCTTTAATAATTCTAGGGTCTGCCAGAACCCTAACTAACGTTTGGTCAACTTTGCCAGATTGTTTTATACCCAAGAGCTCACCTGGCCCCCTAAGCTCCAAATCTTTTTCGGCCAACTCAAAACCATTATTAATTTTTGAAAGCGCATTAAGACGCTCTAAAGTTTTTTCTAATTTTGAATCGGTAAACAAAAAACAATAAGATTTATGTTTTCCCCTACCAACACGACCCCTAAATTGATGAAGCTGAGCAAGACCAAACCTTTCTGCTCCCTCAATAACCATTATTGAAGCGTTCGGCACGTCCACTCCAACCTCTATTACCGAAGTTGAAACTAAAATATTTATTTTATTATCCTCAAAATCCGACATTATCTTTTCTTTTTCTTGTGGCTTTAATTTACCATGCAAAAGCCCAATCTTTCTTTTTGGAAAAACTTTTTTAAGGTTTTGATATTCTTCTTCGGCCGACTTCACTCCAAGTTTATCTGACTTTTCTATTAAAGGACAAATCACAAAAACTTGACGACCTTCTTCTATTTTTTCGTCTATAAATTCGTAACCATCTTGACGCTTAAAAGGTGGCACAATGTGAGTATCTACACGCTCTCTTCCTGGGGGCATCTCATCTAAAATAGAGAGCGAAAGATCACCGAAAACAGTAATTGCGAGTGTCCTCGGAATTGGAGTTGCGCTCATTGAAAGAAAATGAGGCATCGCTCTTGCTTCTCCGTTTGCCTTTTTTAATCGAGAGCGCTGGTCCACCCCGAACCTGTGCTGTTCATCAACAATCACAAGAACTAACGTCCAATAGTTTATTTTTTCTGATAGCAGGGCATGGGTTCCAATTATAATCTGAACTTCGCCGCCTTCTATTTCTTTTAGAATATCTGCTTTTTCTTTCGGTTTGATTGATCCCGTAAGAATCGCTATTTTTATATCTTTAAAATCAGCCAATAGCTTTTTAAAACTAAGAAAATGTTGACTTGCCAAAATCTCTGTCGGCGCCAAAAGCACAACTTGATAACCGGCTACGGCCACCATCAAAGCGGCCATAGCCGCTACCACAGTTTTACCACTCCCAACGTCGCCCTCCAAAAGTCGATTCATAGGAACGGATTTTGAAAGATCTTTTAAAATATCCCAAGCTGCTTTTCTTTGAGCGCTTGTTAAGTCATACGACAAAGATTTAACAAATTCTTTACCTATTTTTTCGTTGTAAGTTATGGCAATCGATTTTTCCTTTTCAACTTCTTTTTTATTTAAAAAAACTGACAATAAAAGACAAAAAAGGTCGTCATATAAAAATCTTTTTTGGGCCTTTTTAAGCTCCTCTTGATTTTCAGGAAAATGCATCGAACGAACAGCAGCCGAAAGCTCAATTAAGTTATGGCGACGCTTCACCTCTTCGGGAAGATGATCCCTGATCCCATATATTAATTTAGTCAGAAGTCCTATTTTTTGACGTAGCCATTTGGAAGACAATCCGGCCGTCTCTGGATAAATAGAGACAATTCTTGCCGTATGTCGAAGTTCATCTTCTGCCTCTTTGGCTTTTTCAAAAGATGGGGAAACAAAATTTAACTGACCAAAGCCCCATTCCATCTTTCCGGCCAAATATATTTCGTCGCCTTTTTTAAGTGATTTTTCGATATAGGGCTGATTAAACCAAACTGCTTTAGCAATGCCAGAGTCATCAGAAATAATTGCCTCCGTAACCGGTATGCCTCGTCGACTTTTTTTGGTTTGAATGTCCTGGATTATTCCTCCTACAGAAATCTGCTCCCCAGATTTTACCTTGGCGATTGGTGTTATTTTCGAATAATCTTCCCAACGATACGGAAAATAAAAAAGAAGATCGCGAACAGTTTTTATGCCAAGCTTTTCAAGCTTCTTGGCGTATCCCGAACCAACACCAGGCACCTCAAAAATGTGAGAATTTAATGTAAGTGACATGCATTAATTATAGCTCAATTGGCGATTGAACCAATAATTAATATTTGGTGAGTCACTCAGCGCAGGAGCCAGACAAGGTGAGGGCCGCATCGCAACCCTTTTGTGAGCAGTTGCTTTGCGGCCTAGATTGGGATGCGCCATTCGACGCCGGATCTTTTCGAAAGCGCCATTCTCCAGCGCAAGAACTGCGCCAAGAGATAGATGGCACCACGAATCATCTTGACCCAGAATGGGTCGAAGAGCTCGTCTTCCGACGGAATGATGACCGTTGTCAGGACATCATCTTCTGAACACTCGCGGACCACATCTTGGAGCTTATCGAGTCTCTGAGCAACGGCCCTCCTGTGATATCTCGGCAACTCATTCTGAAACAATGGTTTGATCGCATCCCTGAACCTCAGATTGAGATTCAGCAGATTCAATGCACCACCTATCGTACTCGCGGAAGTGGACATGATTCCCCTCCTTGGTTCTGAATCGAGGAGGATCACACCAATACTGGCATGACCCTCCGATTGAATTCCGCGATTATATTAACACAAAAAATACTTAGCAGATAGTAGAAAATGCGTCATTTATAGAATAAGCTACCCGAAGTAGCTTATTTAATATGCGTTCCATCTGGCGAGTCGCAGCGTGCTAGAACTTATAAGCTTATTTTACCTTCAAAAATTTTCTTTTCCCAACTTGAATAATCATTCCTCTTGTCGGNNTCCGATTGAATTCCGCGATTATAGTAACATAAAGAGTGCTTAGCAAAAAGAGCATTTTGTGCCTGCCCGTTCCGCAGCTGAAAGCGAAGGCGGGTCATTAATAAAAATAAACTACCTTGCGGCAGCTTATTAACTTGTTCCATTTGGCGAA
>DLNA01000015.1 GCA_002476865.1 Patescibacteria group bacterium UBA7522
GGCCAAAGGAAAGCTCTTTGAAAATCTTGCAACCTCGATGCGTAAGAAAAAAATTCAAGGCGCCAAAAAAATTAAAATATCAAAGGTTAATGTTTTTAATGCCGACGACAAGGAGGCGAAATATTTTGGAGCATTTCCGGCTGATATCCATTATGGTTTTGGCCTTAAAAAAGGTGACGTTAGGGCGCAAAAAATAAATCAGGATACAAAGCTCTCTTTTGATATTAATTTTCAAAATAAATCATATTATATTCAGACCGATCTAGTTGGAAGATTCAACGTCTTAAATATTCTTGCGGCTTGGGCGGTTGGTTTTTCCCAAGGGATCGATCCTCGGAAAATTAAATGGGGTATTGAGGACCTAAAATCGGTAAGGGGTAGAATGGAAAAAGTAGCCGAAAAAAATGGCGTAAAATATTATATCGATTACGCAATGACCCCGGATTCTTATCGGCTCTTGTTTGAAGAGATGAGGGAGATTGCCAGCGGAAAAGTTATCGCTGTTTTTGGGGCAGCTGGCGATAGGGATCGAAAAAAGCGACCGATTATTGGAGAGATTGCTGCTCAAAAAGTCGATTACACAATTCTTACAGATGATGAGCCGTATTCAGAAGATCCTAAAAAAATTATTACCGAGATTGAAAGCGGTTTTAAAAAGATTGGTAAAGAAAACTATAAGATTATCAGGGACAGGAAAGAGGCCATAAAAGAAGCGGCGAGGATGGCTCAATCCGGTGATGTTGTTGTAATTCCGGGGATTGGCCATCAGGCATATCGAAACGTTGGTGGTACAAAAAAAGTTATCTGGAACGAATCCGAAGTTATTAGGGAAGTACTAGGAATTAAATAATTTTTTTAGATTGGGAATTTGGTCAAAGCGAAAATAAAATAACAAACTATATTTAAATGGAGAAGGCCGTCTCGATAAAGATCATCGAGACGGCCCGTGTTGGACGAGATAAGTCGGCATTACCGGTCAACTCCTCTCTGGCGGTGTATTTTCGGGGTGTTAGCCCGAACCGCGAGATTCTGATCACCTCCTAGCTAGCTGGCCGACATCTGCAGTTGTTCGCCTTCCTGAGCTCCAATGAGCTGCAGTTTGAGCTGACCCATCTCCTCGGCCCTCTTAAGCCAGGAGAGAAAAGCGGGACAACTACAGTCGACAACTAGCTGCTGGTTGCAGCCATTGCAGGGACACTCCACTGCAATCACCTCCCCAATGGTAGGTAATCGGTCGATTTCACTTCCGGTCGTTGGATCTCTTTGGCGCAGGATGCAATAGGGATTCGCTAATGACCCATCAACGGTCCCAGTCGCATCCGCCGACCAAGACGAAATCGTCTTCGTCGGTTCCTGCATGCTATCTCTATCCAATAGTTCTTGTAGGCGGTACCCACCTCCCCCTATAGTGGATGTGTTAAGAATAGTATACAAATTTTAAAATATAAAATCCAGATTTTTTTCTGGCCTCAGATCTCTCTTTCCCTTATACTGTTGTTATGAATTTGTCGGCTTTTAAGGCCTACGATATAAGAGGCGATTATCCGTCAGCTGTTAATGAAGATTTAGCAAAAGCTGTTGGTAGGGCTTTCGTCCGTTATCTTTCGGCTAAGAATATTGTTGTTGGTATGGACATGCGACAGTCCAGTTTGTCACTTCATAAGGCGCTAATCGAAGGAATTAATTGTGAGGGATCAGACGTTTTTGATATTGGTTTTTGTTCAACCCCAATGCTTTCTTCCTCGGTAGTAAGATATGGCTATGACGGTGGTATTATGATCTCGGCTTCTCATTCTCCGGGAAACGAAAATGGCTTAAAGTTAATCGATGCCACCGGTAATCAGATAGGCGAAGGATTTGGGCTAGAGAATATAAAGTTAATTATTGAAAAAGGATTCGGAGAGTGCCTTGGAGCCGGAGCGGTTATAAAAAAATCGGTTTTGGTTGATTACCTTGAAGGCCTAATCCCCCTGATTGACTCTATAACTGATCTTAACGTTGTCGTTGATTATTCTAGCGGAATGGGCTCCCTTGCCGGTAGGCCACTTTTTGCACGGATTAATGGGATAAAATTAACAGAGCTTAATATTGAGCCGGATGGTACATTTCCCTCTCATCCAGCCAATCCGCATAATGAGGCAAATTTTAACCAACTGATAGAAAAGGTTAAGGAGACGGGAGCAGATGTTGGTCTTTTTTTTGATGGTGATGCTGATCGGGTTCAGGCCGTAGATGAGTCCGGTCAAATAGTTCCGATGGATCTTCTTTTTTGTCTTTTGGCCAAAGAAGAACTTCAAAAGGATTCGGCAAAGGGAAAAGAATTTTATTATGATCTAAGATTTTCTAAAGTTGTTTCGGAGTTCATCGAGTCATTTGGTGGTAAGCCGATAATGATGCGAGTTGGAAACCCTTTTTACAAAAAAGCACTTTCGCACTCCGGAGTTTTGGCGGCAGAGTTTTCGGGCCATGTAATGTTTGCCGAAAATAACAATATTGATGATGGACTTTATTGTGCCTTAAAAATTTTAAATCTAATCTCAAAAAACAAAAAACCCCTCTCTTCTCAGGTAGCCGAGGTTAGAAAATATTTTACATCCAGCGAAGTTTCTCTTTCTGCAAAAACCCCCAAAGAAGTTTTTGAAAAAATTAGATCTGAATTTGTCGATGCAAAAGAAGTTGATTTAGATGGCCTTTATCTTGATTTTCCGGATGGCTTCATCTCTGTTAGGCAGTCCCAAACCGAGCCGGAACTATTTAGAGTACGAGTAGAAGCCAAAACAGAAAAAGCGATGCAAGATCGTCTTAATTTAGTTTTAAAAAATATAAAGGACTAACTAGCCAAGTCCTAAGTTTTTCTTTACTCGAGAAAGAGTTGTGTTGGCAATTGGGGCAATTTTTTGAGATCCTTCGGCAAGAACGGTAGCGACATAACCAGGATCTTTATCAAAATCTCTTAATCTTGTTTGAATCGGATTTAGTGCTTGAATAATAATCTCGGCAAGGTCTTGCTTAAAGCTAGCGTATCCACCATCTTTGTAATGTTCTGCTATCTCTTCAACTTTCTCGCCACTAAATCCAGAATATATATTTAAAAGATTTGCTAGGGCCGGTTTTTCTTTGGGTTTAAATTCGATTTTTTCGCCCGAATCGGTTACGGCTTTTTTTATTTTTCTTCTTATTGTATCTGCTTCATCTCTGATGGCTATAAAACTATTTTCGGAGTTACCGCTTTTAGACATTTTGACCCTTGGGTTGTCTAAACTCATTATTCTAGCTGTTTCTTTTTTTATCTTTGGTTCAGGGACAATGAAAGTATCTTTGTATTTCTGATTTATTCTTTTGGCGATGTCTCTTGTGAGTTCGATGTGTTGCTTTTGATCCTCGCCGACCGGAACTTCGTCAGTATCATAAAGCAAAATATCGGCAGCCATTAAAACGGGATAATCAAAAAGACCAACCGAAACGCTTTTTTTGTTCTCGCCTTTTTCTTTAAACTGCGTCATTCTTTGGAGCTCGCCAATTTGGGTGTAACAATTTAAAATCCAAGCCAATTCACTATGTTCGGGACGATTTGATTGAATGAATAAAGAACATTTTTTAGGATTTATCCCCGAGGCCAAAATAATTTTAGCTGTTTCAGAGATATTTTCTTTTAATTTATTCGGATCCTTTGGCAGAGTAATAGCATGTAAATCAACGACGCAAAAAATGTTTTCTTTTTCGTCTTGTTCTTTAGCCCAGTTTTTAATTGCTCCAAGATAGTTACCAATATGGGCAGAGCCGGTCGGTTGTATTCCCGAGAAAACACGCTTTTTAGTCATAATCAAATTTTAGCAAAAATTTCTTGACATGAAAACAATAGATTTGATATATTAAATTAGCACTCAGAATCAAAGAGTGCTAATTATAGTAAAAATATTATTAATTAATAGCGCCCGCTTTACTAAGGTTACAAGCGGGCCTCGGACTCGCCAAAAATTCTTATTCGAGTCCTCGGGAGGTAAAGATGTTAAAACCA
>DLNA01000007.1 GCA_002476865.1 Patescibacteria group bacterium UBA7522
CGAATCCCTCCTCCCGAACCAATAAGAGCACCAAAGGTGAGCGTAATGCTTATACCTTTAAGGATAAGAACCAGAGTCACACTAGAGGAACCGTATGGATCCAAATGATAAAAAAATAGAAGAAGTTGCTAAAGCAGTTGCAGAAACAGCGAAGTTTGGTACACAAGGTGTAAAAACCACAGAAAAGATACTTGGTTTTGTTGCTAGGGTATTCCAAGAACCCGCTATTGAAGTGGCAGGAATAATTGGCGATCGCCTAAAGTTTTTTCGATGGCAACGTCAATTAGCTTATGTTGATAAAGTGAATATTATATTGGATTCAAGGGGCATTGAAAATACAAGGGCCGTTATGCCAAAACTTGCATTACCGATTCTCGAAAACGCAAGCCTTGAAGATGATGATGAATTACAAAAACTATGGGCAAATCTAATGGCGAATGCGATGGATCCAAATTTTACTACTGATTTACGCATGTCGTTTATTGATATTATAAAGAGCTTAACACCCCTCGATGTAAAGCTATTAAAAAGTTTTTATGACATATTAAAAAGTGATAGCAGTGTGGATTGGGATAATATTCTACATTACTCTCTTAAGAAAGAGCAAATATGTGAAATGCTAAAAATCTCGTCGCATGATTATGAGGTTAGCGTATTTAATCTTTTCAGAACCCAATGCATCGCTCCGGCACTGCTTGAAACTAGTGGTATAAAGTTTGGCAATGAATCGACTACTATTTACAAGGGTAGTAAGGCTATCACGATTACGCCGCTTGGCGTAGACTTTATAGAAAGTTGCGTAAAATAGCATATTTCAATGGTCTAGCAGGATTATCCTTCTGTTGTGGATCGCTAGCTTAACATTCAAATTACGAACTAGCTGAGTCTTTTCGAAATCAGTTCCTTTCTCTAACACATATTTACAATAACTCTTCATTATCTCTGGTTTCGAATACTTCTTTTCCGGATTAATGGTCTCGAGTATACTCTGGTGCTTTTTAATTGCTTTGCATAGGCCAGGGTCCGCTGATTTGCTGTCAACTTTTAGCTTGTCTGATATTACCAATAACTGTTCGACTAGTTTTGTTTCCGACAAATACTGTTCTTTACAAGTGGGATCGACCATTCTTGAGCAGTGGTAATAGACATGTCGGTTTTTGCTTCCATCAATTTTTTGCTTAAACTTCTCCTCACCCACAATTGACGAACCACAGGTATAACAGGTTAGGAATCTGCGAAATGGGAATGATTTCGAACCCCACTTAACTTTTTGAGGTGCGACAAGTTGTTTTTGAACCTCATCAAACATCTTTTTAGTCGTGAGCGGTTCGTGTGAAGCGTCATACCAAATACCGCTTTTCTTTGGATATTCAAATACTCCGTAATAAAATGGGTTTTTAAGCATTAGATATATTTGGGAAAGCGATATCTTCTTGCCTTTTCTAGTAGTGGCCCCGATGTTATCAAGCCATGTCTTAATCTTTCGACCGCTATCTCCTTTGGCAACTTTCTTGAACATCTCGGCAACAAATGGACCTCGGCCTGGGTCGACCACAATATCTTTTACTCCCGCCATTGCTCTGTTGTAATATCCGATTGGTGGCATACACGGCCGCCAACCCATTTCGCATTTGGCTCGGATGCCACGCTTTACATTTTCACCTCGATTATCGTTTTCGAGTTTCGCTTGAGAACATAAGATCATCAGCATAAACTTCTCATTCGGAGTATTTGAAAATGTTTGTGAATAAGTTCGGATTTGAACTAACTTGCCTGAATCCATTAAATCGACTAGTGATCCTAAATCACCAGCATTACGACTTAATCGATCTGGAGCCCAGGTTAATATTCCGTTGATTTCGCCATCCCGAATTTCCGAAAGAAGCTGCATAAACACTGGCCTTTGGCCAGATTGTTTGGCTGAATAGCTTTCTTGCAAAACCTTAGCAATCTTAATGTATTCTTTGCCTGCTAAATCGGTCATTTCTTTAATCTGAGAATCAATTGACATCGCTTGTCGCTCGTCAGATTCAGATGATTTACGAGCATATAGGCAGTACTTTAATTCAGTTTCTTTTTCTACATTATTCATCGAGGACGATGGTACCGCTGATTTGAGAGGAATGTAAGCACTTTTTTAGCTTAAAATTGTATTTTTATGGTATACTTAAGTCATGGAAGAAATACTTAAATATACCTATTTACTTGACTCAAAAAAACTTGATGAGGCCCTTACTAAAATGTGGAAACGCTACCAGCACATTTTAGAAAATCCAAATTGGGACGACTTGAATGAAGCGAGAGCTATACTGTACGTTATTGGTTATTTATTCCCTGAACTGATTGCTCCCGAAGCTATTAAGCGTAGACTCCATCTGTTATCCCAGCCCCTTGAGGAACTGGATTTTTACCAAATAGTCGACTCAGAAAACAAAGATGAGCAAGCAAAAAGAAAAAATGATACTTTATTTTTGGAAATGGTCGAGTACTATAAGGTGGTCAAAAGTTTTAAAAATAAAACCAATAAAGGTATTTGGTACTTAGATGAAGATATGTTTGTTGAAATTTACAACAAGTATTCACCCGATCAGACAATGAAGATTGGTCGGTTCGGTGAATTTAACAAAGGTGATAAATGAATTCTGAAAACCCCAACTTCTTTGCTTCACGTCATGCCGAGAGATCTTTTGGTAGTAGTCCCGCTCACGAATATCCTGGTTTAACGGAAAAGGGAGTTGAATCCGCACGAGAACAAGCCTCAATAATTACGGGTATAATAAAAGATGCCCCAGAGCGTGGAGTTATTGCTTTGTGTGGCGTTTCTGAGGCTCCCAGAACAAGATCAACTGCAAAAGTTTATACCGAAACGGTAGAACGAGAGATTACGAGGCAAGGCATTGACTGTTTTCCTATAGATGAAAGTGGACTACGATTTGAGAACGGGCCTACCGCTGAGCTGGATGAAGTAAGCAATTCCGCTAAACAACATCCCGATTCAAAAATATTCTTTTCCATGCCACTTTTTATAAAACAATTCAAAATTGGTGGAGACCGCTGGCAAAACGAAGATGGGTCTTGGGCGTCTGAATATGCAGAACACTTATTCAAAAACGCTAATTTTGATATCCAAAAAATTGTTGAGCAGCTTAATAAGGATTATCGGATAGGCATTGAGGGAGCAATCAATCCAGAAGACCTAGCTAAAGAGCAATTAGTTGGGATTAAACGGCTTCAAGAATTTATCAGTAAGATTTTCCCTGGAAGAGACATTGTAGTTGGATTTGTTGGTCATTCTCCAAATTTGGAGATCCTGGCCCAGTATTTAGCAAAAGGCGAAGAGACTGGTTTGCAAGTTGCCTTCCCAGAAACAGGAATTATGCAAGTTAATTTTAGTGATGACCATGCAGACATCAAGCTACCCGAGCAAGCAATATAGAATGTAAGACTCTCTCAATATTACTTAGGACTGTTCCATTAGTCTCGTCTCTTTTATACTGTTCCAACTGTTCCAGTCCCACGAATTTAAACTTAAATATGAGACTCGGGGAAATTATGCTCATCCAGTGTCTCATTTGTCTCATTTTGTGCTCAAAAGTCGAAAATAATGAGACACAAGCCCTAGTGTGTGTACCATTTTTTTCCAATTTGTGCTTAAATCAGTCCTAGGGTTCTTGAGCGAAGTGCTGAACCAATAAGAGCACC
>DLNA01000040.1:0-4618 GCA_002476865.1 Patescibacteria group bacterium UBA7522
AAAAATTGTATCTACCTTTTTTATACCCCCCCCTAAGATCTAACAAATGCACCTATTTTTTTAAGGCGACCCATTATGCTTTCAACAACGCCACTGATCTCTTCATCGGTTAATGTTCTTACGTCTGAGCCGATACTAGCCCTGATTGTGACACTTTTTTTGTTTTTAAACAACTCCTCGTCATTCTTTGTTTTTTGCTTGAGATCAAAAATATCAATGATTTTAAAATCAATTAAAATATCCGAATCAATTTTGGCTATCTCGCTCAAAATTTTCTCTGCAAAAATATTTCTATCAAATATTAAGTCAATATCTCTAACAGAGATTGGATATTTAGGTAGCGGCCTGTATTTTGTATCTTTTTGTTCTGTTTTTAAAATTTTGTCTAAAGACACTTCTGCCAGAGCAAACTCACCCTTTAGTTTATATGAATTCTTAACGTTATCATTTACTAGCCATATCGTTCCGATAGAAAGATTGTTAAGAATTATTTTTGCACCAACGCCAACTCCAAAGCCAGTGCTCTCTGGTAATCTTTTTATCGTCAATTGACCCAAATTAAGATCTAAGAGCATTGACTCTATTACTCCCTTTAACTCTCTATAAACTTCTGACTTGTTTTTATTGGGTAATCTCACTAAGACCGTTAACATTAGCTCCTCTTTATTTTGATAAACTTTTGCTATTTCAAATATTTTAATTTTTTCAAAATTAACTTGATTTTGCTGAGCCGCTTTTAATAGTGAAGGCCAAAGAGAGACCCTCATATATTCTTGCTCTTCTGAAAGCGGATTTGATATTTTCATAACAGGCATATTTTTTTTGTCACCGGGAAGAGAGATCTCTTTTTTAGAAACAAAAGAATAAGTCATAAGTTCAGAAAAACCAGAAAATCGAAGATTACGCTTTAAAAGGTTAATCATCGAAAGTTCTTTATTTTGATTTGGATAAGGCAACAATCCGGAAGGCAAGGTTGATAGAATTTTTTCATATCCATAAATTCTTCCAACCTCTTCGATTAAATCTTCTTCAATCTTTACATCCAAGCGCCACCACGGAACCGTAACCGCCAAATATTCATCACAAGAATCTACATATCTTCTCGCGCCAAGGTATTCAGGGTTTTCGGTAAACACTTTAACATCTTCCTCAATTACCATTGCCTTTGACGCAGGCAGTTTTTCCCATTTTTTGGTTTTTTTGCTGTATTGATAATGCCTTGCGTGAACAATACGACCATCACCAATATAAAGTGCGTTATGACCAACCTCTTTTGGTTTATCAAGAATAACCTTTTTATAGCCACTATGATTTTCCGGAACGAAATAATGATCTACTGCCGATTTGTCCATATGTCCCCTAAGGAATAAAACATCACCCGGACGAAGATCTTCTTCCGAAACCGGCCTACCAATCTCAAATTGAGCTAAAGAAGTATAGCCAATAAATTTTCCAATTCTGCTATAAATATAGTCGGTGAAATAAGAACAATCAAAAGCCATATCAGCATGGGTTTTATAACTAGCTCCAAAAACGTAAGGTTTGCCTACATGCTTTCTGGCCTCTTTTTTAAAATCAAATTTATCTGCTTCAAAACCAAGGTTTTTTAATATTTTTACAATCTCTTTTTCGGGAATGTCAATCCCTAAAAAGTCCTTCACCCTCTTTACTCTTAATCCAACGTGTTGCGTCCAGACCCAAGAAGAAAGAACGTCTGTATTTTTCCCAGCTTTCGGTTTTACGATTAGAGATTTTTTAGTAGCACCACCAGATGTTTCGATTAAAAGACCTGTGGCTCTTTCGATTGCAATCTCTGGCAGTTTTAATGATATTCCTTTTTCGAATCGGTTTGACGCTTCGGAGCGAAGATTAAGACGCTGAGCTGTTTTTCTGATGCTCGCCTTATCAAAAACAGCCGCCTCAAAAACAACCGTTGTTGTCTTTTCAGTAACCTCCGAGTTCAATCCACCCATTACCCCGGCGAGGGCTATCGGCTTTTTTGAATCCGAGATCAAAAGATCTTCTTTCTTCAGCTCTCTCTTTTGGCCATCAAGGGTTACGATTTTTTCCCCGGCTTTTGCTAATCGAACAATAATTTTTCCCCGAATTTTTGTACCGTCAAAAGCATGTAGCGGTTGGCCGAACTCAAGCATTACGTAGTTTGTAATATCAACAACATTATTAATTGGCCTTACACCGCAAGCCAAAAGTTTTTCTTGCATCCATTTTGGAGATGACCCAATCTTTACGCCCTCTATTACTTTTGCGATATAGCGTGGGCATAATTTTTTCTCCAAGATTTCAACATCTACCGCTTTTTTAGATTCTATTTTTGATATTTCAAATTTAGGCATCAGAAACTTACGATCAAAAGCTGCCGCCACCTCTTTTGCCATTCCGGTCACAGAAAGACAATCACCACGATTTGGAGTAAGTTCAGCGTCTATTATCTCGCTCGAACCGCCCAAAACATCAGAAAGCAACGTACCAGCCCTAACATCACTACTTAAAATCATAATCCCAGAATGATCATCAGAGATTCCAAGCTCTTTTTCTGAACACAACATTCCGCTTGACTCAACGTCGCGAATACTGACTTTCTTGATTTCAAAATCTTTAAATTTTGTTCCGACCAAAGCCACCGGAACCTTTTGGCCAACCCTAATATTGGGCGCGCCGCAAACTATCTGTAGTGACCCGCCGTTATTTTTCCCAACATCCGTTTTTGTTATCTGAAGTTTATCGGCGTTTGGGTGCTTCATAATTTCTTTAATCTCGCCGACAACAATGTTTTTGTCTATACTAACACCCAATTCTAAAATATTTTCCGTTCCCGAGAAACGCAGTCCGTCAGAGATTTTCTTTGGCGAAAGTCCCTTTATATCAACATATTCAGCTAGCCAATTTAGTGGGATCTTCATTTTTCAATTCTTTTTAATAATCTAATAATTAGTATTTCACAAATAGTTGCCAAAAAAAGCGCCACTAACAAATTAAGATACTTCGGAAACATACACATTACTAAAATATCAGTATCATTATTACAAAACATAAGACGAGAAATAAACGATGACAAAACAGCAAAAACATAGATGAATAGCGGAAAAGTTATGATTATCAAAACTGCTTTCATTAAATTTTTCATTAAAACTGCTCCGTAAATCTTAAATCATTATCATAAAACGCCCGTAGATCATCGACGCCGTATTTAAGCATTGCGATACGCTCTACACCTAGACCAAAAGCAAAACCCTGATATTTTTCGGGGTTAATCCCGGAGTTACGAAGAACGTTAGGATGAACCATCCCCGCTCCCAAGATTTCGAGCCAACCCTCGTTCTTACACGACTTACAACCCTTGCCCCCGCAAAGATCGCAGCTAACATCAACCTCTACGGATGGCTCTGTAAATGGAAAATGATGTGGTCGTAATCGAATTTTTCTGTCCTCGCCAAAAATCGCTTTTACTAAATATTCAAGTGTCCCCTTTAAGTCGCTCATCTTAACATTCTCGTCGACCAATAGTCCTTCTAGCTGATGAAACATGGGTGTATGAGTTGCGTCTGAATCACGCCTATAAACCCTACCTGGAGCTAAAATTCTAATTGGCGGTTTATTTTCCTCCATATACCGAACCTGAACAGGCGAAGTGTGGCAGCGCAAAATCTTTCCGTCTTCAAAATAAAATGTATCTGTGACATCACGCGAAGGATGATCTTTTGGCGTATTTAAAGCATCAAAGTTATACCAAACAGTTTCGATCTCCGGACCTGTTACAACCGAAAATCCAAGCGGCTTAGCTGCCTCAAAAAGCTTTTCGTAAATAATTGTAACCGGATGCAAATGCCCAAACTCAAAATCCTTTCCCGGCATTGTTACGTCAATCATATCAACTTTTTTTAGGCCAGATATCTCGTTTGCTTTTTCAGAAATTAATTTTTCAATTTTAATTTTAAGTAAATTGGCGCTTTTCCCTGTTTCTTTTCTTTTTTGGGGATCCAGCCCTCCTAGTCCTCTTAACACAGCCGTAAGAAAACCCTTTCGGCCCAAATAACGAATTTCTACATCTGCGAGTTGCTGTTTATCTGATGCTAGCCGAATATCACTAATCGCCTCTTTTTCTATTTGATTTAAATCCATTTTAAAAAAATAATTCCTTAATTTTTACATTATATCAGCAAGAGCGACTTTAATTAACATTAAAAAAATTATCGCTTATTTCTTAAAAACAACTCTAGAAGAATAAAACTTAATACCAGAATTCCACCATCCCACCATGTAAGAAGTTGCAACGAAGAAAGAAGGAGCAAAAAACAAATAAGAAGTGCTATCAAGAAGCCCTGCCTAATAGACGCCTTAACGTTTGTAAAAATAATTTCGTTATGCATCCACCATTTTCTAAGAAGAAAAATAATTAGAGTAAAAAGACCCATTAGAAAAAGAAGAAGAGAAACATAATAAACAATTATTAAGGATAATCCCCTTTCCGGTGAAGAAAAAATAGTTAAAACAAAAGTCAACACCCCAAAAACCAGGGTGCTAACAGAGAGACCTCTTGTAAAATTTCGCCAGTTCACGTTTTTAATTTTAGATTCTAAATTCTAAAATTACAAATCTA
>DLNA01000040.1:4856-7285 GCA_002476865.1 Patescibacteria group bacterium UBA7522
AAATAGAATAGGGGGACAAGATTCACCCCAAAAGCAATTTGAGTGCTGTCCCCCATATGACTTCATTCTCACCATTGTGAGTGAAGCAAAGGTGCAGTTTCTACCGTTCCGACAGGTAGAAATTGTAGAGCCCCTCCGCTCTCCGGTAGGGACCAGCAAGTTGGTCACGATATCCCTAAAAGAAATATTGCAACCAACTTGCCGATCCTTACCATCGGTTGATGGTTCCTAGGACTTTTTATATTTTTAAAAAGATTTGTCCTAAGATTTGTCGGTTTAACCTTGAGCAGTAGAGACAATGTAGATAATAAACAAGGGGGGTGCTTATTATCTACATTGTCTCCGCTGCGGCTCTGATGTAAAGTACGGAGTTGGTAACTTACCAACGTGTAAATAGTTTATCACTAATATAAATCTTTGTCAATTGTTTTGTTAACATCTGGCTGTGGATAAATAATATTTTAGAAAGTTTAAGCACGAAATAACAAAAATTATTTCTCACCCTTTTCCACAGTTATTTATGAACCACCCTTAAACCCGGCTCTTTTCTTTGTAGTTCTTCGGCCAATAAGCGACGGTGGCAATTGTCTGCTTTATCTTCAACGCACAATAAGGTGATAGTTTCTTCTGTGCACCTTCGGGCGAATACCTCAACCAACGGTGCGATCTCTTCAGAACGTAAAAAGTCAAGGTAGGCGCTTTCGTATTCATCCCATCCCATCTCTTTGCGATAATAAGAACCCACCAAATTAGCCGGTGGGACTAGCCCTCTCATCCATTCATCAAAAGATTCTCCGACCAAAATATGCTTATCTGGCGTAATGCCATCTTCTAAAATATGTCAAGACATTATCGAAATATGAGTCGCACCCTCTGGATCTCTTTTTTTATGAATTGACTTGGTAAAAAGATCTTTTTTTGTCCCCATTAACCCTCCGAGGGCTTATCGATTTTCTGAATCTCGTGGCCAATCGAATCACCAGAGATCTTTGTTACATCTTTATCAACCTTAGACAGCTCTCTGGAGGCCGAATTATAAGCATTGACCGTTGTTGTAAGGTGAGCACCCACTTTTTTAAAATAATCTTCGTATGCCGACATATGAGAGCCCAATTTCTGAACATTTGTGATTATCTCTTTTACGGACTTTTCGATTGTTAATGCCTTTAAACCCTGCAAAACCGTCTGAAGGTAGGCAGCAAAAGAGGTTGGTGAAACAATAATTACTTTCTTCTCTTTAAACGCATACTCAATCAGATCACGAGTATTGACCTTCACTGCTCCAACATGGCTAACCAAAAGATCATAATATATTCCCTCCGAAGGAATAAACATAAAGGCAAAATCCATTGTATTTTCTTTCGGCTTTATATATTTTGCGGTCTCGTCAATTCTGTTTTTAAGGTCTTGTTTGAAAGTTTTTTCAAGCTCTTTGCGCTTTGCTTCGTTTTTTTCTGAACAAAGTTTATTATAATTTTCCAAAGAGAATTTTGAATCAATCGGAATAATTGATTGGGGTTCTTTTTTATCTTTTACAAACAAAACAGCATCTGCGATTTCTCCGTCCTCGAACTTATATTGTAATTGGTATTGATTTGGTTGAAATAAGTTTTTTAAAAGCGACTCAAGATAATATTCTCCCAAAATACCTCGTTGCTTTGGATTTTTAAGCACATTTTCAAGCCCCTGAAGCTGATCAGCAATTCCAACTACTTGCTTGTTGGTTGATTCTAGATCTTTTAACTTTTCCGTTACATTTTGAATAATTCTTTCTGAAGATTGACGTTGCTCAAAGAGGCCCCTATCTAGCCGCTCTGAAAGATCTTTCAACAGATCAGATCCTGCTTCTGATTTTCCCATAGCAATATCATTAAGTCGCTTATTAACAAAAGCTATGAGCCCAACAAAACCAATAGCAATTACTCCAATAATTATTAATGTATTCTGATCCATATATTTACCCTACTCTATTTTAAATTTGATTTCCAGTGTACAGTTAGATTAATTTTAAACTTTAAAATAAATCAAAAAAACTCAAATAAAAAAACAAGATGACACCTTGGTAGTATTTTTTCTTAAAATGGAACTGGATATAATTTTTTTAATTATTTAGATTTAGAATTATTAGAAATATTCCCTGTTGCCATAGCTCTTAAAGTTCTTTTCTTCTCCTACGGTTGTTTCCCGTCCATGACCAGGCAAAATCCTTAATTTCGCTGGAAGATGCAAAATAGTATCGATCGACTCTTTCATCTTATTTGGCTGGCTCCAAGGAAGATCAATCCGGCCATAGTTATGATAAAAAATTGTGTCACCCGAAAACAGAAGATCACCAATAAGATAGCAAACAGATCCTTTTGTGTGACCGGGGGTATGGATTATCTTTACAACCTCGTCCCCAAACGGAAGTGTCGATCCAGCAGAAACAG
>DLNA01000028.1:0-12944 GCA_002476865.1 Patescibacteria group bacterium UBA7522
GCCTTAAAATATTTATAGTTCCGATGTCCCATTTGGCGAGCCGACGAACGCAGAGACCATATTTCAGAACAAAATGTGACAAATGTTACACTGAAACAACAAAAACTGTCCGATAGTTCTTGTGGTTGGTCTTTTTACGATTTGCCGACCGAGTATATCATAGAATTTCAAGAAATAGCCTTAAAAGTTGCTGGCATGAAGCTCACTTATAAAGAAGCTTGGGAAGCGGGTCATTCCTTGGTAAATTTTTTTGATATTTTGCTTAGGAATGATAACGAGATTTAGGATATCCACACACTAACAACAGAAACAGCGAATTGTATACTGGAAGTTTTAGGGTCAAAAGGTGTATATATAAATAAGGGGGTAAATCAGACAAAAAGCCCCTTATTTTTATAGCTAATTTGTCTAGAAAGGAATAAACTATGCAACTAAAAATTTTTAGTGAAGAAGAAATTCGCGCAGTTTGGAACAAAGGTGCGTTAGCAGAGGGTTATAATTCTGACTATGTCAGAAAAGACCTTTGCGGAGCTCTAATTGAGTTTAAGCATTATGGTAATTGCGAATCTATCTATGGTTGGGAGATCGACCATATTGTTCCAAACGGCAACGACAGCCTAACCAATCTTCAACCACTCCAATGGGAAAACAACAGAGCTAAAAGCGATGGACCATTGAAATGTGTTAGAAGATAGTTATTCTGCAAGGAGGTGAAACAAATGGGATATTTTCCCTAAAGAGAGAGCTAACTACTCTCTCTTTTATTTAAAGATTCAGGCTCTATCAAGATAGTCTTTTATAATCATCGTCGCCTTGCAATCGTCCTCGTTATAGATAAGTATCCTATTTAGGTCATCCTCATCCTTAGTACTAACGTATTTATTGAACCACTCAATAGACAGAGCACCTGACGGGGTATCGTCACGCCAGCGAAAGCCTAGAAAAACAGCGATCTCTTTAATTGAATAGCTCCACAGGGGCCACTCGGTCTTTTTGAGAATAATACTACTATACAGATCAATCACATTTTCATTCTCAAAAAACGCTTCGAGGTCCTCCACCGAGATTACGTCAGGATACTTCTTTTGAAGCCTTCGATAGGCACCTTTTTCATAGGCAGAATAGTAATAAACAGCAAAATCATTCTCGGGTAATGATCGTATGTATTGCCAGAACTCTGCCCAAATCTTTTTCTCAATTTCGGGGCTTATTTCTTTGGCCGTAAAATGAACATACCTTTCACCCTCTGGACCTCTTTCATAGACACCATGCATATATACAAAATCCTGAGTCGGGTCAGCTTCGATATCAAAGAACAAATCGTATTTAACCTCAGGAAATTTTATATCTTCGGCGATCTTTGGTTTTCCCGATTTAATAACTTCGACTCTCTCTATCAGCTTCGTCAATGTGCCCTCGCCAATGCCAGGGAGAAAACCTTTATCAGACTTTTTCCGTGACATTATTTCAGTGAGGTCTATACCACATACTTCATCAAGCTTTTCTACACCCAAATCTTCATTTATTACATCTCTTCTAGACATACCCATACAGAAAACGTTTGTTAGGTCTCCATTCTCTTGGCACCAACTTTTACAGCTCTTATACCAATGGCACATCTTGCACCTCCCAGACAAAGCGGGTTTATTAGATTTACGATTGTTCACAAGCGCAAGTACCTCGTCTTTTATGATTTGATACTCTTCTCGCATCGTAAATTGCATACGAGGTCCTCTTTTTGAATCAAGCTCATAAGTAATCTCTTCACCCGTGATATCAATAATAGAGCCATTTCCGTTATTCTTTATCCCTAGACGACTCATCAAGTCGACATAAAAACATAATTGGACAGCATAGTGTAATTTAGGCTTGCCATCCTCACCATCGCTTTCTTCATCGCCACCCTCAAACCCTGCCCCCGACTTAATATCAACCGGTGTATACGAACCGTCAGGCATTTTCTTGAGAAGATCGGGAATACCTCTCTCGTTTCCCTCAACCAAAACGCCTTGATAGATTAAGTCTCTACCCCCTCTTATAGCCTCGATTGTTTTATCAAATCTTTCTTCAATTGTCCCATCGCTTAGGTCTACCAGTTCACCCAGCCCAGCAACTACATCCTTCTCATATGAAACACCCTTTTCCCACAACAACTTTACAAAAGGGTTATCCTCGGGATTTTTCTCATCCTGTGGCCCGTTTGCATCTCTCCATACCCGATGTTTACATTGAGTATAATTGTATAGTTTTGAAGCCGTAATTATCATGACCCTATATTAAACCTTTTAAGCCCATTTATTAAGAGTAGTGCAAAAATAGACACCTAAGCAGGGGGTCTCAAAAACAGTGGTATAATAGATATAGGTTCAAGAGATCATTTGTTATAAACGAGGCAATAATGTACCAATGCTCGCCATCGGCGGGAGAAAGTATTATTAAGGCCTTCTTTTTTTGAGCAGGCAGTAAGGGGTAAGGATGGAAAATCAAACATTAAAGACAGTCTACCAACCAGTAGACGCACTAAAAAGGGCGGATTACAATCCGCGAAAATGGTCGAAAAAGGCGACTAAGGATCTAAGAGAGAGCATTTCTACATTTGGATTTGCAGAACCCATAATTTGTAATTCCGCACCAGGAAGGGAGAACGTAGTTATTGGTGGGCATTTTAGGCTTCATATAGCAAAATTATTGGGATATAAAGAAGTGCCTGTGGTGTATTTGCGTATCGAAGATCTAGAAAAAGAAAAGGAACTCAATCTGCGGTTAAATAAGAATACAGGCGACTTTGACTTTGATATATTAAAAACTTTCAATTCTGACTTACTTCTTGATGTTGGTTTCTCCTCCACCGAACTGTCAGATCTATTTAAGACGCTCAGCGGTGTAACAGACGACCAGCCAGAGGTCATAAGTCCTCGGGAATTAATGGTTAAACCAGGAGACCTATACCAATTAGGCGAGCATCGGCTCTTTTGTGGTGACAGCACCAATCCAGAGCATGTAAAAAAGTTAATGAATGGCGAAAAGGCTGATGTAATCTATTCGGACATGCCCTACAACATCGGCCTTGATTACGACAAAGGCTTTGGCAAAGACAGTAAATATGGCGGGCATACGAATGACTCTAAAAGTGAGGATGAATATACAAACTTCGTCGAGCAAACCATCGGCAACGCTCTAAACAACACCAAAAATGATGCTCACTTCTTCTGGTATTGCGATGAGAATTACATCTGGCTGGTACAAACCACCTACAAAAAGCTAGGTATCGTTCCCAAAAGAGTATGTATTTGGGTGAAGAACTCGGCAAACCCAACACCACAGGTAGCCTTTAACAAATCGTTTGAGATGTGCGTATACGGCACACTCGGCAATCCAGAGCTAAACGCCTTATATAACCTGAACGGGGTTATGAACCAGGAAGTAACCAGCGGAAATGATTCAGTCGAACAAATGGAAAATATCACAAGTCTTTGGATTGAGAAAAGACTACCAACAAGCAAATACAATCACCCAACGGAAAAGAGCCCAACCCTACACGAAAAACCACTGAGGCGATGCTCCAAACAGGGTGATTTGGTGCTTGATCTCTTTGCAGGGAGCGGTAGCACCTTGATCGCCTGTGAGCAGATAAATCGCAGGTGTTACACAATGGAATTTGAACCGAAATTTTGCGATGTAGTGATTGAACGATACGAGAAGCTTACTGGCAAAAAAGCCGTGCTGTTGGAGAAGGGCAATGGCTTACAATAAGAAAACATTAAAAAAGAAAATCATTGAGGAGCTACACTTAGTCCCAATCATTCTTACCGTTTGTGCTAAATATGGTATTTCTAGACAAACTTACTATCGATGGGTAGAGGAAGATAAAATTTTTGGAGAGAATACGCAATATGCAATAGAGAATGGCAGAGAGACAATAAATGAATTAGCGGAATCTAAGCTTATTCAGATGATAGATAAGGGAGAAAAATGGGCTGTCCAACTCTGGCTAGGTCATAACAATCACAGATATAAGAAGCTTTTCCGTGAGAATATTGCGCTCGATAATGAATCGAGGGTTACCGGAGTAAAAGCAGTGGTAGTAACGGCAAGAGAGGAAATCCAAAGACTGGAAGAGCTGGAATCAAAGCGCTAAAAATTTAAACAGCGAAGTTAAGGACTTTACACCCAACCAAAAATTCAGGAATAGAACTTTATGATTTATTTAATTTCTAAAGATTAAGGAAATCCCAATTGCTCAATTGTTTTTCCTCAAAATTGTATTTGCTATTTTGGTTGATTCTCCAGCTACCGTTAGACTCTACCACAATACCACCAAAGAGTTTCTTGCCTTTTTTATTTTCTTCTTTTATGTACTTCGCGAGGCCTTCTGCACGATCCTTTGCTGTTCGTGCATAGATACCACCTTTTGTATCAAAGAGCCCAATTCGGCCATCCTTGAGCTTCACAATGAAGTCAACATAAAACGGCTTTTCCTGACCATTTTCAGAATATGGAGCCGCAAAGAAAGAAGAGTCCCTTGTGCCATTTTTGAACCACCATTCAACATCCTTGGAGTTTTCAAGATAATCAATAAATTTAATTTCAATGTTGCTGTCTTCTTCAAAGAGAGATAGATTGTTTGTGCCAGTCCTTGCATAATAAGGGTTCATGATAGATTTTTTATAATCTTTCTTTACCGAATCGATTGTGAAGTTGATATTTTCTGGTACGTTCCAAGGCTCATCATTCTGTACCACTTCATGTTTGCCACGACCTACTAAATCTTGATAAAGTTCCTTGGCCCGATTAATAGTATCGACTACGTCCTGCCTATTTTCATCTGTCAAAACAATTGCTTGAATTTCAGTCCAATGGTCTACATCCATTTTGAAAGCTCGATCAAAGAAGCGATATATTGAATCATTAACCCTCTTTATAGATCTCAACTCTGGAGCAAATGGGGCCAAATTGTCTCGCACAAAAGAATCAAAGGCATTTTGTAATTCGACATCATTTTTCGGTAAAGCTAATGTGCCCTCTCTTTCGATGCTTTTAGTTTCTTTGTCAACATCCTCAACACGACCACTTGCAATTAGTTTTGTGTCAACGATTGAATGTTTAAGGGATATCTTAGATTTAAGCCTTAACTCATCCGCCGCTTGAAAGAAAACTGGTACAAAATCAGAAGAAAGTCGGGTTTCCTCACGGAATCGTTTTGAGTGATAAGAAGTTAGATCAATATTCTTGTACTCATTTTTTCTGGTACTTCGAAAGGGGGGCAATGTAATCTTTTGTTATGTCTTCAGCGATCCCAATATCGTTCAAACTGGTGTAGACATAACCGACATTCAAAGATTGATCCTTATAGTGGTGCCATTCTGGCATTCTCATGATTCTACCGATTGTTTGAATTGAGAAAACGATACTCTTCCATTCGCGAAAAAGGACAAGTATTGAAGCTCTTGGACAGTCCCAGCCTACAGCAATCGCTTGTTTAAAAATCATCACCTCAACTTCGTTATCGTTTTTCTCGATATTGTCGAGATTGACCTTATTGTCTTTATCGGAAAGATATATTGCTAGCTTTCGATTTTCTGTAGTAATTCCGTATTTTGCTAAAAGTTTAATTATCGAATCCTTTTTGTCCACTAACCCCTTTTTAGCATCGGGAATTTGGATAAGCATCAATGGGTTAAC
Source organism: Patescibacteria group bacterium UBA7522 (assembly GCA_002476865.1). Lineage (GTDB taxonomy): Bacteria > Patescibacteriota > CPR2 > UBA1875 > UBA1875 > UBA7522. Next base: position 5,683 of record DLNA01000028.1, read on the forward strand.
ATCCGATCCTTCTTCTTTGTATTTTTTTGCAAGCTCGACTCTTTTTTTGAGTCCTGCTTCAACCACTAGTTCATCGGCGGTTTTGTCTGCTAACTTTTTATCAAACCTATAATTTTCAAACTCAGGGTTAATAACAATCTCGTTTTTTATCATTCCCTCATCTTTAACATCCTTCAGCCCGACCTCTACTCCATGGAAAACACCTTTTAATTGTGGCGTTGCTGAAACTTCAATCGTTACTTTTGGAGTCATTTCTTTGATAAGATCTTGGGAAATATTTGTTTCGGCATTACGGTGACTTTCGTCGATGATTAAAATAATTGTTCGACCAGCTTCTTTTGTTCTCTCGATAACACTACTTAGGTTATTATCTCGCTCGTTGGCTCGAACATAGATATTATCTTTTTTGTTGATGCTGGCCCAGTTAAGAAATAAAATTTCATTTTCTTTAATTCTTCGGTCCTCAAGATCTTCATAATAAGAACATTTTAAACCAAGGCCTTTGTTTTCATAATATTTCTTTAAGCTGTTGCGGCTTTGGTCGTGTAGTTTGTTTACCGCTATCCAAATAAAGGAAAGTCGTTTATTGTCAATCCTTGAATCGCATAACCGCATCAACATCTCTGCCATCATCAATGTTTTGCCAGAACCAGTAGGAGATTTGAAGATGCAGATCTTATTTTCTTCTGATTCTAAAAGTTCGTTGACCTCATCCTTCATCTTGCCAACTGCTTTTTCCTGATAATTTTTTAACTCAACCCACATTATTTAAAAATCTCCCGATAAACTTTCAGAATAACCTCTGGGATAGCGCACAAAGTAACTTTTTTCTTTACATCGTCGAATTCTTTTTCGTGAGGATCGTCGCCCAAAGAGAATACGTAAGTGTTAAAATGGCCATCTATATTTTTAATCGCTTTTTTGTAGCCACTAATTGCATCTTCGTAAAATACGATCCCTAGATAATGATCCGAGTTCTTAAAAATTTTAAAATCGCTTTCATCTTTTACCAACTCAAACGCATTTTCTTTAATGCAAAGCATCTCTGTTGATTTATTAACAAGTTTGCGTTTGTTGGAATCCGTTTCTTTCGCTTCAACGAAATCGTACGCTGTGAAATATTTTAGATTCCCGCCAAAACCCCTGACACTCCCCTTCGAACTAATGTAGCCCTCTATACTCTTTTTAACTCTGGGGTAACAAATTTGAGAACAAATATTATTTTCATCATTTGTGCAAAGTATAAATCTCCTTATGCCACCGTCACTTTTGTTGAGCTGCATTACGGCTTGTGCAGTGGTCCCTGATCCCGCAAAAAAATCTAAAACAACAGGATTTACTACGCCAGAAAGGTTGATACATCTTTCGATAAGAGCGGTAGGCTTTGGATTAGAGAACACCCTCTCTCCAAAAAATTCTTTTAACTCAATTGTCGCTTTCTTGTTGCCATCAATGTCTACCCATAGATTCGAGGGTGCTTTTTTGCGTCCTTCGAGATAATATTTAATATATGGTTTCCAGCTATTTTTCTGCTTAACCCACTCAACCATATTTTCATTCAATAAATTATCAAAATTCTTTAAGTTGCCTCGCCAACGACTCTCATACCCAGTTGGACCAATCGGGTATATATTTTTACCATCTGGCCCGACTATTGGATAGAACAAGTTCGGACGATCGACTTTTCTGTCACCATTACCTGTTTTCCGCCATTGCAAAATTGAATAATAACCCCTATCATCTCGCTTGCTAAACCTTAGCTTGTCCTTTTCAGATAGATCAATTCTGCCCAACTCAAACTCGCTCATTCCATAAACCAGCAAATAATCCGCGCTACTACCAAACTTTTTAGCGTCTTGACCTGTGGTCGTCCCCTTGCCGACAGTAACAATTCCGACCAGCCCTTTTTCTCCAAATATTTCGTCACACAAAAGCTTTAGCTGAGCAAGCTCATTGTCATCGATACTGATAAAGACTACGCCACTACTTTTAAGCAGGTTCTTGGCAAGCCTAAGCCTCTTATCCATAAAAGACAACCATTTGCTGTGCCTATAAGGATCCTCCAGGTCTACATACTTGTCGTTATATACAAAATCCTTGTTCCCAGTATTATAGGGAGGGTCAATATAAATTACATCTACAGAATTTTGGTGTGTAAAATTTAAGACAGCAAGGGAATGATAATTGTCGCCCTCGATCAAATAGTTAAAGGGCTTTTCTTTATCAGTGATAATTTCTCTTTTTTTAACTTCCTTTAAAACAGGGAAGGGCTTACCCACAACCTCATTTTTAAAAGTTTCATTTGGAGTTTTTGCATCGGAATTTATTAGAATATCTAGCCTTTCCTCTGTTTCTTTATCTCTATGCCAAACAAGACCGTATGTCGTTTCCTTGATACGATCCAGCTCTTTAATTAATTCTTCTTTTGACCAATTATCGTAATTTGTTCTTTTCGCCATTTGTATCTATTTTATATGTTTTTAAGCGAAGATTAAAGCAAAAAAAGAGCTTAGCAAAGCTACTTTTCAGCGATACCATTCACCTATGCAATACAACTACTGTGTATATGCAAGAAAATCCACCGAAAACGACGAAAAACAGGCCCTTTCGATAGAGTCGCAAGTGAAGGAGATGCTTGCCATCGCCGAACGTGATGAGCTAAACGTGATTGAAATAAAGAAGGAATCACATTCGGCCAAAAATTCTGGCGAAAGACCTGTGTTCAATGAGCTTATCCAAGACCTGAAGGATGACAAATTCCAAGGCGTTATTACTTGGGCCACAGATCGTCTAAGTAGAAACGCAGGCGATCTTGGTATTTTAGTTGACTTAATGGATCGACGGTCCTTAGCAGAAATCAGGACCTTCAACCAAACCTTTACGAACAGTCCCAACGACAAATTTCTATTGATGATATTAGGTTCGCAAGCAAAACTCGAAAATGATAATAGGGCAATCAACGTCGTTAGGGGAATGAAAGCTAAGTGCGAAATGGGAGTTCGACCCTGTCAAACTCCTCTCGGTTATCTAAACGACCCTATCCACGCAAAAGGCCAAAAGGTCATTACGTTAGATACCGAACGGGCACCATATATTAAAAAGATGTTTGAGATGTCGGCAAGCGGAGTAGCAGGCAGGAAGATCCTTGATTGGTGTGATGCCAACGGTTTTAAAACGAGGAAAAATAAGCCACTTTCTTTAACTGGGCTATTTAGCATGCTTTCAAATCCGTACTATTATGGAAAATTTGAGTGGCCAGTCGGAAGTGGTAACTGGTACAATGTAGATCACGAATCAATTATCGACAAGGAACTTTTTGATAAAGTACAAGCAAGGTTCGCTACAAGACCGAAATTCCCGCCTTCACGACTGAACTTTGATTTTAGTGGGGTAATGAGATGTGGGGAGTGTGGCTCCTTTATTATCGGGGAACGGAAATTCAAAAAGCTAAGTAATGGCACTACAAAACTTTATATATATTATCTTTGTTCTAAGTATTCTAAAAGAAATTGTGATCAAAAACCAATAAATGAAGACGTCTTGGTGCCACAATTAATAGAACTAATAGACGGCGTAAACATAGATAAATTTTTACTTAAGAAAGAATTCGAATACGAACTAAAACAATTCTATAGAATGTCAGACCGCTTGAGTGATGAGAGCAAGGCAGACGCAAGAAGCAACATAGACATAAGATCTCAAATGAAACATGTGATAGAACATGGATCCACCGAGGACAGGAAAAGACTGCTCAAGAATCTAGGAGTGAAAATTTTGCTTAAAAACAAAGTGGTATATTTGGATAGTTAAAAACAGAAAAAGGCTAGAGCTCAAGCTGCAACAGACAAGCTAGGTTTACTTGCAGAGCTATATATTAAGCCATCAATGACTACCAAGTCCGGTACTGTTTCGTCTTTCTTTAGCTTGGACTCGTGTATTTTTTTCAACTGATTAAGTTGTGACTCTTTATTTTCAATGTTACTTTTCCGCACTATAACGACTATATAAATAGAAGAAATTGCAGCTTCTGCTATTTTATAACGCTCAACTTGATTTAGATAACCATCAATCAAATTGTTGTTGGTAGACTTTTTTATCTCCACAATAACCTTGTCTTTATAGCCAGTCCCTAAAGCAAAATCAACTGAACCAGGCGCTGTAGTAGATTCTCTTGTAATCATAATATTAGCTTTTTGACATAGCTGATCTGCCATACCGTGGAATATTATTTGCGCCACCTCTTCATGTAGCGGCTTCTTTGGGTCCACTTTCTGAAGGGTTGTGCCAATGCGTTTATAAAGTAATTTACTTGCCCCAATCTGTTCAATGTACCTTTTATATTGAGGAACTATTGAGTTAATGATAAAGCTATGAACTTGGGTAATATCTCTTGCCCTAAACACTTTTGAGCTTAAAGTCCCACTTATTTCATCAAAAAAGCTATTAACTCTTAAATATCCTCTTGGGTCAGTCAAAATATCATAAGGCGTAACAATAGCTTCCGTGTAAGTCTTAACAAGGGTTTGCATTTTTTCAATAGACTGTAATAAAAATCTAGGATCCTTTTTTACTCCGGCAATAAATTTCTTTAAGTCATCGCCGATAATCGAGTTAAAGTCGGCCCTAACCTGCTCATTTCTGGCTGCTGCTGCCGCAATTTCCTCCCAGCTTGCCGCAAGAGGCAACTCGCTTATAATCTCCAACGGTACAAACAGTATTTGTTTGTTTTTGAAAGGATGTTTTGGCATTTTAAATTTACTTGAACCCACCGACCATTCATGCACCTTGAATTTATTTTCCAGACATACTCTTTGAGTATAACGACATAAATCTTCATAAATTATATGAGCTATTAAATCACTGACACTATCGGAACCAAATCCAGGGACAAAAAGGCCAAGCAATTCCATGACCTTAATATCTTCGAATCCGACACTTAGCATTTCGTTTAAAGAAATGAGTGACTGTTTAGCCACAGAAATGGGTATGGCAGTTCCACTATCCCTACTGTTTCCATAACCGATAAATAGGCCCGTAGGCTCTTTAACTGCAATCATCGATAGAGCCTTTTGCCTGAGTCGTTCAGTTTTTGATGACTGATTATTAATCGCCAATAGTTGGTCAAAATACCCTTCAATCTTCTTCTTTGCCTCTTTCAACTCTGGAACATTCGAAATAACAACAAGCTTCGGATCAATGAATAATTTTGTATCAATTCCAAGGTTTGTATTCAAAACGCCAATACTTTCGAGTTTTTGGGCAGTTGAACCTAAATATTCACTCAATGTAATGGTTTTTCTATTACTCATTGATACCTCACAAACAAAATTAGCAGGCCGATTGGCTTGCTAATAATAGTAGGTCAACCGGCATTCCGGTTAATATTTATTTTAGAACCTTAGTTCTACCTTGCGCTATTTGGCGATCCAGAAGGGACTCGAACCCTCGACCTCCGCCGTGACAGGGCGGCGCTCTAACCAGCTGAGCTACTGGACCAAGGTGCCGTAAGATGAATTGAATTTAAAATTTACAATTTGAAATCAGTTTGTAATGACTCAAGCTGTAAAAAAAATGTCACCTTTCAGTGACTAGCATGTAATCTCTGTCACCGATCACCTCAGAATTATAATTAAAAAGCGGATTTTAGTCAATTAAATTATTTAATAATTCTTATACTTCTTGTAATAAAGTTTTCTATTGCTAGCAAAACCCCATCCTTTACCTTTGGATTAGATTTAGCGACCCAAACGGCAATTTCGTAGAGCTCTTCATTACTTACTTCAAGCCATTTTTTATTAATCAAAAGAAATGTAATCATGGTTGCCACCGCAATTCTTTTATTACCATTTACAAAAGGATGATTTTTGATCATTAGATAAAAAATCACAGAGGCCTTTTTAATAATTCCTGGATAAAGATCTTTTGCACCAAAGGTTTGAAAGGCTTGAACAAGACAGCTTTCTAATTTTCCAGGATAACGCGTGCCAAAATCAGGAATCGGCTCATTCCAATTCATTTGACGAATTGCCATACGATGAGCAATTTCTTCAATGTGTGATATTTTGAGAATTTTCATTCCTTACCTAGCTTTTTTAAAGCATCTTCATAATACTTAAAAATTTTATCAACCGATCTTACAACTTCTTTTTTTTCGATGGGACTAATTTCAGAGAAAAGTCCCGGCAAGTCATTTTTTTTAACAACAAAAGAGCGACCAATTCTCTTGGCCTTAATTTGGCCAGATTTAATTAACCTTAAAACGTGTTGCCGAGAATACCCAATCATCTTGGCTGCTTCAGAAACACTAAGATATTCATTTTTTGACACATCTTTATTATTCATGTGTCAATTGTAACATTGTTAAAGCAACGTGTCAAACTAAAAGGTGGCAACTATTTATTTGCCACCTTTTAAAGTTTTGTCTTTTAGCACTAATTACTAAATTACATCATTCCGGGCATACCGCCACCCATCTCTGGAGCTGGTGGTTCTGGAATGTCGGCTACAACCGCCTCGGTTGTTAAAAGCATCGCTGCTGCGCTGGCAGCGTTCTGGAGTGCCGAACGAGTAACCTTAGCCGGATCAATTATGCCTACCTTGAGCATATCTTCGTATTTTCCAGCTCCAAAATCATAGCCGTAATTCTTGTTTTGATTCTTCTTAATATCGGCAATAACAACATCGGCTCTTTCGCCGGCATTTTCAGCGATTCTTCGAATTGGGGCCTCAAGTGCTTTTTTGACAATCTCGGCACCAACTTTTTCTTCCTTGGGAAGATCGATTTTTTCCAAAACCTCGGCTGCCCTAATTAGGGCTACTCCGCCACCAGGAACGATGCCTTCTTCAACTGCGGCTCGAGTTGCCGAGAGCGCATCCTCCACTCGATGCTGAAGCTCTTTTTGTTCAACTTCAGTCGCTGCACCAACTTTTATAACAGCAACGCCTCCGGCCAGCTTGGCTAATCTTTCCTGAAGTTTCTCTTTATCCCAATCAGAATCGGCTTTTTCCAGCTGAGTTCTTATTTCTATTACTCTATTTTTAATCGCCTCTTCATGGCCGGATCCTTCTATAATGGTTGTCTTTTCAGCATCGGCAATTACCTTTCTGGCCTCACCAAGTTGTTCTAGCTCAACGCTTTCGAGCGTTAATCCAAGATCCTCGGCAATCACCTGACCACCCGTAAGAATAGCAATATCGGCTAACATCTCTTTGCCACGCTCGCCAAATCCTGGCGTTTTAACAGCCAGCGTGTTAAAGGTTCC
>DLNA01000028.1:13282-13428 GCA_002476865.1 Patescibacteria group bacterium UBA7522
TCAACAACATCTTTTTCAATTCCCAGGGTTTGACCTTCCTCGACCGTAATTACACCATCTTTACCAACCGTCTCCATCGCATCAGCGATCATTTTACCGATCTCTTCATCGGCAGCTGAGATTGAAGCCACGTTAGCAATCTCTTC
>DLNA01000027.1:0-260 GCA_002476865.1 Patescibacteria group bacterium UBA7522
CTGGAAAGAAGTTGATAGGTTTTTTTATCATCGACCTCAAGACCATAAAGATCAACCTCTTTTCCGTGAACTTTTTTAATAATACGCAAGGCATTTTTAAGAATCGTTAAATTTTTAAGACCCAAAAAGTCCATCTTAAGCAAGCCCATATCCTCAATTGCGTGCATTTCGTATTGTGTTTGCCAGCTAACGTCTCCTTTTACTGCTTTCTGAAGTGGCGTGTAGCAAATCAGATCATCCTTAGAGACAACCACGCCAGC
>DLNA01000027.1:441-770 GCA_002476865.1 Patescibacteria group bacterium UBA7522
GCATGAGTTGAAGAATGACGAGCAACGCCTTCTAAACGTTTTGCAAGATCCAAAAGTTTCTTATAGTTTCCGCCCTGTTGATAGAATGCTGCTAATTCAGGAACGTTTTTAATTGACTCTTCTAACGGCTCGTTGGCCGGAATCGCCTTTGCTACTTCGTCAACTTCGGAATAAGCCATCCCTAAAACTCTTCCAGTGTCGCGAACTGCATTTCTGGCTGCCATGGTTCCAAAAGTAATAATCTGGGCGACTCTCTCTTTGCCGTATTTATTAACAACATATTCAATCACTTCATGACGACGATCGTCTGCAAAATCCATATCAATGTC
>DLNA01000027.1:955-1210 GCA_002476865.1 Patescibacteria group bacterium UBA7522
CCGGATTTAAAAATCTTTCAAAAAGCAAATCAAATCTCATCGGATCAAGATCGGTAATACCAAGGGAATATGCAACAATTGATCCAGCCGCCGAACCACGACCAGGTCCAACCAAGATCCCCTGATCTTTGGCCCAATTAACAAAGTCCGCAACAATTAAAAAATAATCTTCATATTTCATTCTTTCGATTACTTCTAGCTCGTAAGCGGCTCTATCTTTAATCTTTTTATCAACCTTCTGATATCTTCGACTAA
>DLNA01000027.1:1408-1936 GCA_002476865.1 Patescibacteria group bacterium UBA7522
GGAATATCAAAATCCGGAATTAAAACCTTCTTTTCGTCCTCCCAGGGAAGTTTAAAATCATCTGCAAAAGTACATTTTTCGGCAATTTTTAAAGTATTTCCTATGGCCTCGGGAACATTTTCAAAATATTCAATGATCTCTTCTGGTGGCACAAACGATTGATCTGCACTGAATTTCATTCTGTTTTCATCTGTCATTAATTTGCCCGTCTGTACACACAAAAGAGCATCATGGGCCTCTCGGTCTTCCTTGTCGACATAATGGACATCTTTACTGGCCACCAACTGAGCGTTATGTTTTTTTGCAAATTCTATCAAAAGCTTGTTGGCTTTCTCTTGCTCATCAAAACCAAGGTTATATTGAATTTCAATATAATAGTCCTCACCAAAAAGATTGTGATAGTACTCATAAGCCGCCTCAGCTTTTTTTATGTCTTTTTGAAGTAGTGATTCGGCGAGCTCTCCATGGGTACAAGAACTCATAGCAATTAGCCCTTCGGCGTACTTTTTTAAAATCTTTTTATCAATA
>DLNA01000027.1:2066-2520 GCA_002476865.1 Patescibacteria group bacterium UBA7522
TTTTTAAAATCTTTTTATCAATACGCGGTTTATAGTAGTAGCCCTCCAGGTGGGCTTCCGTTACAAGTTTTAAAAGGTTTTGATAACCGATTTTGTTTTTTGCAAGTAAAACCAGGTGGCCAGGCCTAGTATCGACACCCGGCTGTTTATCCGTAAGGTCTCGTGGTGCAACATACATTTCGCAACCGATAATCGGACGAATCCCTCTTGCTCTCGCTTCTTTAAAAAATTCAATTGCACCGTACATTGTGCCGTGATCAGTGATAGCGCAAGCGGGCATACCGTACTCCTTGGCCCGGTCAAGCAATTTTGGAATTTTACACATTCCGTCTAGCAAAGAATAATGAGTGTGAACGTGAAGATGAACGAATTTTTTTTCGCTATTTTTTTTATTAACTCTCTTTTTTACGACTTTTTCCGCCACCAACGAATCCCCCCGATTTTTAAATTTGAA
>DLNA01000027.1:2648-9182 GCA_002476865.1 Patescibacteria group bacterium UBA7522
ACTTGAAAGTTTAAATTTAAAATTTGAAGTGAAATAATAATTTTAAATTATAAGTTTAGAATTCATTTCAAATTTTAAACTTCAAATTGAAAATTTTTATGCTATTAACCCAATCAAAAAGAGGTCCCCGCCCTCCACTTTAATTAGTATAATTCGATAAACAAATTGTGACAAGTGTCTAAATAAAAAAAATCATCAATCACCTTGAATCGATAATTTTTTTTCCATTGTAACAAGTTCGTTATGGGCATTTGAGCCAACCCAACGTTCTGTTTTTCCCTCTCTTCCTCGGAGATCATCGGCTACTTTTAGTGCCTCTTTATAAAGATAAACATTGCGAGATTTTCCAATTTGCCTAAGCGCCCAGTTAACTGCTTTTTTTACAAAGTTTCTTTCATCATCAGCGCTGTTTTTTATTATCTTTAAAAATTGAACAAATATTTTATTCGAAAGTTCTTTATTGTGAACCGAAAGCCAGGCCATTAAAACAAAACCGGTTCTTTTTACAAACTCTTTTTCAGAATTTGCATATTCAAGCGCTTTCTCTACCGCAAAAGACGTTTTGTCTAAAAGATCGCCACAGGTGGTATCGCAGACATCCCAAGAATTAAAATCCCTCACCCATTTATCCATCTGTTTTTTTGTAACGAGCTCCGGCACATCAATCATCGCCGCAAGTAACATTGTCTCTCTGTATCCCAAATCCCAGAGCTTAAGCGCCAAACCATGGCGATCTTTTTCACTTAGGTTCCTTTTTATTTCTTTTGCTTTAGACCTAATTTCTGGCTGAGAAACACCCAAAGATCTCGAGATATCGATTCCAAATCTCGCCTGCCCTTGACGATTGCGCTCCGTTCCAACAGATTTAAAATATTTGATTATTTCTTTTATATTCATATTTTGTCATTAAAACTTAAGATTCACCTCAAATTTTTAATTTCAAATCAAAAATTAATCCTAAATAGCTCTTAGTTCTTTTAGTGCTTTTTCGTAGTTTCTAATAGCAAGACGAGCATCACTTGAAAGGCCCTCAAAGTCGGCCTCGTGCGCTACTTTGTTACGAATCTTGTGGGCCATCCAAAGCTGATCATAAGCATGCTGTGTAAAAAGATTTCTAGATAATTTGAGACGCTCGCCCATAGTTGCACCGTCAACCCTAGATCGAAGCACAGCATCAACTATTTTGTCGGCCTCAATGATTGCCTGACGATAATTGACCGGCCCACCCTCTTTCATCATTAAATTAACACCTTGCCACTTTTCATGAATAACATCCAAATCAACAAATTTTCTTTGAGATTTTGGAATCTCCTTACCCCTAGTAACATAAAGAACATAAACAAAAATTATAGCCAAAAAAACAAGAACAGTTACTATAAAACCTAAAAATTCCACAAAAAATCCCTTCTAAAATTTCAAATTTTTAATTATTGAAGTTCTTATAATTAGAGCGCCATAATTAGATTTCATACTCAAACTATCTCTCCTCTATTGCTATGCTCTTAATAACAACTTGATTTTTAGGTATATCATTCTCGCCTGTTTCGATTTTTTCAATCGCCATCACAATATCTAACCCTTTAATAACCTCCCCAAAGGCCGTATGCTTACCATCTAGCCAATCAGTTGCTTCAGCGGTGACAATAAAAAATTGTGATCCGTTTGTGTCTGGACCGGAATTAGCCATCGCCAACACGCCACGAACAAGTTTGATATTGTTTATTTCATCCTCAAAGCTATAACCGGGACCGCCCGTACCATCTCCGCTTGGATCACCGCCCTGAATCATAAAATCTTTAATGATGCGATGGAATGTTAGACCGTTATAAAATCCATCTCGGGAAAGAACAACAAAATTGTTCACAGTTTTAGGTGCCTCTTTGGGAAAGAGTTTTACGCTAAAATCTCCCATGCTGGTTTCAAAATTAGCAATATATTCCTTATTGATATTAATCTGCATCCCTGGTGGGGCCGAATAAGTCACTCTTTCTCTGGAAGTATTATCCTTTCCCTCTTCTTTATCATTAAAATAACTCATAAAAGCCTCTCCCTTCTCGTTTAAATAACTACCTACAGCCCACCTGGCATCCACATATCGATAGGTTAACATTCCGAAAGAAGCTAAAATAAAAGCCAATATACTAAAAACAAAAATCCTGACACCAATCTTCCTGGCTTTAACCCTTTTTACTTCTTTTTCTATTCGAACTCTCTTCCGCTCGGCCTTTATTTTTTTTATCTTACCCATAGATTATTTTTTTGTCCTTCGCGATTTTTTTAACATCCTAATCACAGAGTATGATATCAGTGAATAAACAATAATATTTAGCACCAGTCCAGACCAATGGATCTTTGGACTGTATATCTCCCCGAGTGCTGACGCAGGCAAGTTTTTGCCAACCTCCATCGTCAAAAAACGAAAAGGGATCCCCACATCCCCCGACCCTCCCCAAAAGAAAAATTGTATTCCAATTACAATGATTACCAATAAGGGCACTATGAAGAAGAATTTTTTTTGGGCGATTTTTGTATTCATATTATTTTTTATTTCCTTTTTTAATTTTCCTAGTCATTGATAAAAATAAAAAAACAATCAAAATCCAAAACAAAGAATTATAAACAAACTCTTTTGGATAAAACTCCGTTAGTGCCGTCCAGCACTTAAAATCATCACACCTCGCCGGATCGTCAATATAATAATAAATCGGCCAGCCAAAATAATTATCAATCTCTATCAAGAATGTAATACCAGACAGAGCCAGTCCGCCCAAAAAAGCTAAAATAAATCTTAGCACACTATCTTTTTTCATATACTCTCCCAACCCTAAATAATAAATCCTCACTAAAATGTGGGCCCATAATCTGCATCCCAATGGGTAATCCTTCTGAGTCCTTGCCACAAGGCATAGCCAAAGAAGGTATTCCGGCTAAATTAGCATTAACCGTGTAAGCATCCTCTAAATACATTGCCAATGGATCATTTTGATGTGCTCCAAATTTAAAGGCAGTTGTCGGAGAAGTTGGACCAATAATAACATCGCACTTTTTAAAGGCCTCCTCAAAATCTTTTTTGATTAAAGCCCGCACCCGCATCGCCTTTTTGTAATAAGCATCGTAATAACCGGCCGAAAGAACATAGGTTCCGAGCATAATCCTTCGCTTGGCTTCGTCACCAAGTCCCTTCGTTCGAGATTCAAAATAATGATCAACTAAGTTTTTTGACCCTTTGGCAGAATGACCGTATTTGATCCCGTCATAACGTCCTAGATTTGAAGAAACCTCCGCTGGCTGAATAATGTAATATGTGGCAATGCCATATTTGGTGTTTGGAAGTGAGATATCAACGATTTTGGTACCTTGTTTTTTTAGATTATTGACCGCCGCCATAACGGTTTTTTTAACCTCCGCACCAAGACCATCCCCAAAATATTCTTTTGGTAAACCGATTTTTAACCCCTTTACGCCTTTTTCGATATCCTTTAAATAATCTTTTACCTGTGACCCGCTAGATGTAGCATCTTTTTTGTCCAATCCTGCTATAAGCGAAAGAATCAAGGCGTTATCGTAAACCGTTTTTGTTATCGGTCCCGGGCAGTCAAGTGAAGAAGCCATTGCAATAAGACCGTAACGAGAAACCAAACCATAAGTCGGTTTCATCCCTACCACCCCACAAAAGCCGGCTGGCTGACGAATTGAACCGCCCGTATCGGTGCCAATCGAAAGAGGCACTTCGTCGGCCGCAACAGCGGCCGCAGAGCCCCCAGAAGAACCGCCCGGCACCCGAGACGCATCATGGGGGTTCTTGGTTGGCCCAAAATCACTATTTTCGGTTGATCCTCCATGCGCCCAAGCGTCACAATTGTTTTTACCTAAAATTATCATTCCCGCTTCTTTGAGTTTTTTTACCACCGTTGCATCTTCTAACGGCAGATACCCCTTGAGCATTTTTGAGGCGGCAGTCGTTTCGATCCCTCTAGTTAAAATTACATCTTTAATGCCAACCGGAATTCCGTCAAATTCAGAGAGGGTCTTGCCCTCTTTTCTTCTTTTGTCTGAGTTCTCTGCCTCTTTGAGCGCCGATTCATTCATCGCTAAAAAGGCGTTAATCTCACCATCTACTTTTTTGATTTGATTAAGATGGGCGCTTGTAATTTCAACACTCGAAACCTCTCCTTTTTGAAGGGCCTCCGAAAGTTCTTTGATTGTAAGTTTTGTCGTTTCTATTTTTGTCATTTTAACTTCATTAAAAATTGAAAAATTTAAATTGTAAATTAGGTAAAATCAGTTCAAAACTGATTTTACCTTTATATATCCATCCTTTTTGTCTGGTGCATTAGAAAGAACCTCATCTCGCAACAATTCAGATGGATGTTTTTCGTCATTCCGCACTACATCAGAAAGACCGGTGATATTAACCATTGGCTTAATGCCCGAGACATCGGCCTTATTAATTAAATCTGCGTATTCCAAAATAGCCGAGAGCTCATCTTGATATTTTTTGAACTCTTTTTCTGATATCTTTAGCCGAGCTAAATATGAAATTTGATCAACGTCTTGTTTTGTAACCCTTATCATAAATCTCCACTAAAACTTAAAAATTATTTTGAATTCTTGCTAATTTTACAGAACAAGTATAGCATTGAAGCCAGGAGATGAAAACATGAATCCAGAAAATAGTGGCCAAGAAAAACAGACAGAATCAACTTCAGCGGAAAGAATATCTGAGATGCGAGCAAGGGTTGATTCTTCGGTTGCACGAATTCGAGAGCTAACAAAATCAACCGAAGAGATTGTTGAACAGAGTGCCTCCTCAGCTGAAAAAACCGAACTGATTAACGAAAGAGAGATTTACATACTAAAGAGCACCGCCAGAACTAAGGCCTATAAATTTTTTGAATCAGAGCCAGACCTCATTACACGGAATGGCCTTATAAATAAACGCATCGAAGAGATAAACAAAATGAATATTGTCCCCGATGGCAGGATACCAAACCTAAGCGATAACGAGATCCGAATCTCCGACTTTAAAATAAAATACGAAATCGAAACCTAAATTAAACCCAAGAAATCCTTCTCATTAATAATTTTTACCCCTAGCACCTCTGCTTTGGCTAGTTTGGAACCGGGATTTTCACCAGCTACTAAATAAGTGGTGCTTTTGGATACAGATGAGGTAGCTTTTCCGTCAAGCTCACGAATGCGCTGTTCGGCCTCCTCGCGACTGATTGATTCTAAGCTTCCCGTAATCACAAAGGAAAGGCCTCTGAGTTTTGGGTTTTGGGTCTTGGGTTTTGGGTTTTGAACACGCACTTCGTGCGTTTTTAACTTTCTAAGCAATCTTAGGTTATTTTTATTCCGAAACCATTCATAGATGCTCTTGGCTGCAACTGGACCGACGCCTTCGATTTGCTCCAATTCTTGGATTGATGCCTTTTTAATTCTTTCTAGCGAACCAAGATGATTCGTGATGTCGTTTGCCGTAATCGACCCAACATGGCGAATACCCAATGAGTATAAAAACTTATTTAGAGTAATATTTTTGTTCATTTTTATTGATTCAACCAAGTTGCTGGCACTTTTTTCGGCAAATCGTTCCAGGGGCTCTAAATCACCCTCTTTAAGTGCAAAGAGATCGGCCGCATCGCTTATTAGTCCCTCCTGGAAGAGTTGCTCAATGATTTTTTCGCCTAAACCCTCTATATTAAAGGCGTTCCGGCCTACAAAGTGCTCCACTCTTTGCATTTCGATTGCAAAGCAGCTCTCGGCGACACACCTTGCCACCGCTTCCCCTTCTGGTTTTAAAACAGGTCCACCACAAACAGGACACCTCTTAGGCATTTTAAACTTTTTTTCTTTTCCGGTTCTTAATTCAGGCAAACTCCCAACAACCTCCGGTATAATATCACCGGCCTTTTGGACAACTACCGTATCTCCAATTAGAATATCTTTCCTTTTAATCTCGTCCTCGTTGTGAAGGGTGGCCCTCGTAACGGTTGTGCCCGCCAAACAAACCGGCTCCATCACGGCAAAAGGCGTAATTGCTCCCGTCCTTCCAACATTTGTTTGAATATCTATTATTTTTGTTGTCCCCTGTTCAGCCGGAAACTTATAAGCAATGGCGCCGCGAGGTGCTTTTCCGACTGATCCTAATCTTTCATATAAATTATTATCATTAACGATTACAACCACCCCATCAACCTGAAAGGGCAGCTTGGGCCTCTCTTTTGAAACTTCGCGACAATACTTAATAACTTCTGAAATATTTTTACAATACTTTACATATTTGCTAGTTTTAAAACCCAGGTTAGCCAGTATTTTGTGCTTCTCTTCGTGAGTTTTAGCGCCAATATTGCCATAAACTTCGTAAATATATGAATCTAACTTTCGACTTTTTACTATTTTAGGATCTAGCTGACGAAGGGTTCCGGCTGCTAGATTCCGAGGGTTTGCATAATTTTTTTCTTCCTTTTTAGCCATTTCTTTGTTAACTGCTCTGAAAGAATCGTTACTCATATAAATTTCGCCCCGAACATC
>DLNA01000027.1:9380-22201 GCA_002476865.1 Patescibacteria group bacterium UBA7522
TTTGAGGTAACATCTTCGCCCACCAGACCATCTCCCCTCGTAGCGCCTTTTATCAAGATTCCGTTTTCGTAGGTTAGCATCACCGAAAGACCATCAATTTTTAATTCACAAAAATAATCTAGTTTTGTTTTTTTTTCGAGTAATTTTAGTACCCTATTCTCCCAATCAATTAGCTCTTGTTCACTAAAAGCATCGCTCAGGGAAAGCATTGGGTATTTATGATTAGTTTTGGCGAATTTTTTAGCCGGCTTACCACCTACTCTCTGGGTCGGAGAGTCATCTGTTTTAAGCTCTGGGTATTTGCTCTCTATCTTTTTTAGCTCTCTCACTAAAGAGTCGTAAACAGAATCTTCAACGCTCGGGTCATCTAAAACGTAGTACTCATAATCGTAGCGATTGATCATCTCCCTGAGCTTTTGAGTTCTATTTTTGATCTCTAAATTACTTGAATTCATGTAAATATTATAACAAATAGGGTCATCCCAGGCGAACTCATAATTTTACCTACCAGAACCTATTTTAAAACTCCACCAGGACAGCAGAATTATTGTTTTTGTCTTTAAGGGTTATCTGAATTAAAAAATGATAGGGAGAGTCCTCATTATTTTAAATTTAAAAATAAAAATATTATTTTCTTTTTGTACCGTTAACTTTTGCTTTTTCTTTTTTAATTAGCTCTATTAGTTTTTCAACCAATTCTCTTGGATCATCACTGTAGACAATCTTCCCCAGACCTCTTTTGGCGCTTCTAACAATCTCTTCGACCTTATCAGCCGTTCCCCCGGTCCCCGTTAAAACACCGATCGGCTTTCTATCTTCGAAGGCGATCGTGAACTCGTTTAACGTGCCCATTCGACCGCAAACAATAATAACGGCATCGGCACTCCTAGTGAGCATTAAATTTCGGCCAGAGTAGCCAAAACCGGTATAAACAATCATATCAAAATTATCGGTTGGGAGTTTGTATTTTTTAACGTGCTCTAACTCGGTGGCAGCTGGCGACATACCAATACTAAAACCTTTGGCTTTTTTGGTTCCAATAGTCGCCCAAAACGGTGCCCCCGTAGTAGCTCCAGTCACCAAAACACCACCTTGCCTCACAATCTCTCTTCCAAGCTCAATTGTTTTTTCTTTTGCCCCAACGGCACAACAGTCCGTATTTGCCGCTCCCGAGACACAAATCTTATATTTCATTTAAACCCTTTCTAGCCCTATTCGTGGCTACCCGAGATATCTTTCTCTTTTTTAATATTTTTAACTCCAACGATTTCAATCCCAGAACTAGTGCCGATAACGTCCGCTCCGGCCTCGATCATCGCTTTAGCTGTTTTAAAATTATGGATTCCACCAGAGGCCTTAACCTTAACATCTTTACCGACCGCTCTTCGCATAAGTTTAATATCGTCTACGTTGGGTTTTCTGGGGCCATAACCTGTTGACGTTTTTACATAAGCAGCCCCCGCTTCTTTGGCTATCTTACAGGCCTTTCTTAGCTCAGAGTCAGTTAAAAAACCGATCTCCATAATTACCTTTAGACCAATCGGTTTTATGGCTTTTGCAATTCTTGAAATCTCTCTTTTAACATAATTCCAATCCTTTTCTTTTACTGCCCCAATGTTTATTACCATGTCAATTTCGCTTGCACCGTCCTTTGCGGCCTTTTCGGCCTCGAAAATTTTTGACTCAGTCGAGGCGGCTCCAAACGGAAAACCGATAACAGAGATTACGACACCATTTCGGCCCATTAATTTTCGAGCTAACTTTACCCTAGATGAAGTTACACAAACAGAGCGAAAACAAAATTTTTTCGCTTCTTTGCAAAGTTTTATAATATCCCTTTTGGTTGCATCGGGCTTTACAGAGGTGTGATCGATGCGCTCTCTGATTGTTTCTTTTGTTAGAATCATTTTTCCCCTTCTTATAATTGCCAATCAATTATAACAAAAAAGAATCGCTAAGCCGACTCTTTTTTTTGAAATCTTTTATTTTTTTTCTTTTTTCTTGTCCAGCTTTTCAAGGCCAAGAACTTTAACACCATAATAAACAACTAAAGCAATAATCACAAAATCTATCAAAACGCTCAAGAAATCACCGTAAAGAATTCTAACTTCACCTATCTCTAGAGCCGCGTCTTTAAGACCATCAGCCGCCCCCAAAACAACGCTCAAAATCGGATTAACAATGTCAGTTACCAAAGCCGAAACAACTTTACTAACTGCCCCACCCAAAAGAAATCCGACCGCCAGACCAATAACCCCCTGCTCTCTAACAAAATTTAAAAAACCTTTCATACCAAACTCCTTTTAACTACCAACAAAATATGTTCCAAGGACCTCTTTTGCTTTTTATTAAAATTCAACTTTAACGTTCTCTTTTTCACCCTCTTCGGCTTGGAAAAAATCGTACTTCCCAAATCCGAGCATTTTAGCAAAAAGATTATTTGGAAAGACCTGAATTTTATTGTTAAATTCGCGAACATTACCATTGTAATAGCGACGAGATTTTTGTATATTCTCCTCTACTTCAGAGAGCTGTTTCTGAAGATCCAAAAAATTTGTGTTTGACTTTAGCTCTGGATAATTTTCGGCAACTGCAAAGAGTGATTTAAGAGTTTCTGTTAACATATTCTCGGCCTTTGATTCGGCGGCCGGCCCCTCGGCCTTCATTGCTTCCGCTCTTGCTTTTGTAACCTCGGTAAATACTGATTTCTCTTGTTTGGCATAGCCCTTTACTGCTTCAACCAAGTTAGGAACTAAGTCATAACGTCTTTTTAGTTGAACGTCTATGTCGCTCCATGCTTCATCAGCTTTATTTCTGAGTCGAATCAAACCGTTATAAAGAACTACAAAAAAACCACCCACAAAAACAATCGCTCCTAAAATAACTATCAATGCTGTGTTCATCTTCCTCCTTTGTGCTCAGGCCATTGCCCCAAGCAAAGCCGCCAAAAAAAGACGGATTAAATAATTAATATCTTTTCATATTGTATATCACACAAAAAATTTTAATAGCTATTATTTATTTGGGATTTTTAGTTTTTGACCTATGTGCAGAACCGAATCGATCGAAATACTATTATATTTTGCCAATTCAACCGATGTCATATCATGATTATTAGCAATACCAGAAAGAGTATCCCCTTCTTTTACCACATATGTAGTGTATGTTTTTTCTGTTTCTAAGTTTTCTGTAGCAGTAGGTTTTTCAACTTCGACACTGTCATCGGGGGCAATTTGATCTTCGATTTGATTTACGGCAGGAGGTGTCTGAATCTTCTCCTCTATCTTTTTTGGTTCTTCTTTTTTATTCTGATCTCGATAATACCAAGTCGCAAATCCTACAGCCCCACCAATCATCAAAAAGAACAATATGGGGGCCAAGATTCTGGCCAATCTACCTTTTTTGGCTTCTTTTGTAACTTCTTTTTTAAAATCATCCGGATCGCCAAGAATCTCAGATGTCAAGATGTCGTCTTCTGTTTCTTCAATAACAATCGCTTTTTTATCTTTGGATTCCGTCCTTTTATTTTTATTGATTTCGAGTTTTTCTTTTTTGGCTTTAGTCATTTTTCCCCCAATAATATTTATGCACAATCAATTATACATCGATAAAAAAATAGCCGCAAGGTAACAGCTATTAAATTTCTACAATTCACAATAAATAGGTAACGGATTTATGGCTAATTTTAAATTAAGATTATTTTATTGGTGGGCGAGGAGGGACTTGAACCCTCAAGGTGTATTACCACCAGCGGATTTTAAGTCCGCCGCGTATACCAATTCCGCCACTCGCCCATTAAGATTTTAGATGGAGGCCTGAGCCGGAATTGAACCGGCGTACGCGGTTTTGCAGACCGCTGCGTAACCACTCCGCCATCAGGCCCTATGTGGATCTGTTTTATATTAATCTTTTTAAAACACTGGAGCGAGAGACGGGATTCGAACCCGCGACCTCAACCTTGGCAAGGTTGCGCTCTAGCCAACTGAGCTACTCTCGCATTTATTCTCTATCCTCAGCCAGAGGATGATCCGCCTTTGACGAAAATGAGCTACTCTTGTTCTTCGGAATCAGCTATCAGGTTTGACTTGGCTTGTCATAACCTATCCATGCTTCGCTAAAGCTAGGTAGTACAAACTACGCTTTTTACTAATGGCTTGCCAAACGAAGCCTACATAGTAAGCGTAGTTTGGTGGGCGCTGAGGGATTCGAACCCCCGACCCTCTCGGTGTAAACGAGATGCTCTAGCCAGCTGAGCTAAGCGCCCCAATTTTTTAAAGTACCAAATCATAAACCCAAAAAGTGTTGGTGGCGAGACCCGGATTTGAACCGGGGACGCAAGGATTTTCAGTCCTTCGCTCTACCAACTGAGCTATCTCGCCAAAAAAATATGGTGCCGCGGAGAAGACTCGAACTTCCACGACCTAAGCGGTCACAAGCCCCTCAAGCTTGCGCGTCTACCAGTTCCGCCACCGCGGCTTAATTTAGCGGAACAAGGTTAACATCCGCCAATAATTCTTATTTTAAAATACTCTAATAGTGCAAGGCAAATAATAGCTTAAAAACAGCTCCTAGTCAATCCGTTAATAATCTCTTTCTTCAAAAATATGCCAATTTCGAACATTCCAAAAACGATCTTTCGGATTAGAAAGCTTGGCTGATTCGATGCCACTTACCTTTTTTGAAACTCCATATAAATAACCAGGCCATGCCGTATACAAAGCCGCATATTCAGCGTTTATGTACTTAACTACCTCTGAATATCTTAGTTCCCTAAACTTTTTATCATGACTCATTCTCGCCTCTTCGAGATATTTATCAACTTGACGATTTTTTAGAGCCGAAAGATTAATCCCCGGATCACTAGCCATATTTGTATGATAAAAGGTATAGATATCAGAATCCGGACCAAGATTTTGAGTTACTAAAACAAGGTCGTAATTCCTTGGCCTAACCATTTCTTCAATAAAAGTTTTTAATGGATAGCTCTCATGATTAACAACAACGCCAAGAGATTCAATCATTTTTTTAGTCATTTGCGCTTCTCTATTTTTAAGCTCTTCATCAGTCGAAACCAGGCGAATCGTAACAACTTCCCCATCCTTAACCAAATGCCCGTCCTTATTCTTCTTGTAACCAGCTGAAGCCAGAACTTCTTTAGCTTCAGAAGTACCGTACTTCTGTTTGATTTTAGGATCAAAGCCGAGATATCCCGGCAAAAGTGCCGAGTGAATCTTTATCGCCTCATCGTGATAAACATCTGAAATTATTTTGTTTTTGTCGATAACTAAAGATATGGCCTCTCTTAGTTTTTTATCTTTCACCGCCTGACTGCCAAGATTAAAAAACAAAGCATCATACTCAGGAATAGCGAGATTATAAATGGCTAAATTAGGAAGATGGCCCTCTCGATCGAGGTCGTAAGGCCTAACCCTATACACGCCATCAACGTCTTTTCTGCTATAAGCATAGGTTAGCGAACCATAATTTGAAAATGACTTTAGAACAATCCCATCCAAATAAGGCCTGCCTTCATAATAATTTTTATTAAACTGAAGATGAACCTCCTCGACGTCCTTGATGTTTTTCAGCTCCTTAAACAAAAATGGACCAGAACCAATTGGCTTGGTGGAAAATTCTGAGCTTCTTAAATTTGAAACCTGGATATCTCTTAAAATGTGCTCCGGCAAAATCGGCACATCGGTTAAATAAATAAACGAAACATAAACATTCGGCAGAACAAAACTTATTGTTTTTTCATCAATAATCTTTACTTCAACGTCTTTCCAGGTTGCAAGACGGGGCGAATTTGTATCAGGATTTTGAATGGTTTTATAGGTAAAATAAACATCATCCGCATCCAGGGCCTCTCCATCATGCCAAAAAATATTATCTTTTAATTTAAACGTATAGGTTCTTTTGTCTTTTGAAATCTCCCAACTTTCAGCCAAGTCACCAACAACCTCGCGCCCAGATGTGTTTTTGGTTAAACCTGAAAAAATTAAAGAAACAGCTGAATCTTCAGCAAAATTAGTTGAACTATATAACGGATTTAGCTGTTTAATCTCTCCAACCATTCCTTCAACATAAATTCCACCGGTGGTAGGTTTTGTTGGTAAATATTTTCTGATAGCCGTAAATCTTTGAGCAAACATAATTAAGATTACAAGGGTAGCCAAACCAGAAAATAAAACTATTGATTTTAAATGAGAAATGTCGGGTAGCTTTTTTAATAATTTTTTATAAAGACGATTAATATCACTAAGATCCATACTCGATAAATTATTCCTCGATTTATCAAGGCCTTTCTTAATGTTTTTTAGTTTTGATTTGAGTTTCATTTATTATGATGCGAGTTGCCAAATACTCGTCAAAAAAAAGATGAAGGCCGCGACCACCGTTAGCCAAAATAAGAATTTTTCTGCGCCTCTTTTGGTTTTATAAAAACCGGTGCTTCCACCAAAAACTGCCGACAAACCAGATCCTTTTTGCTGAAGCAAAACTGCGCCTATAATCAATATAAGTGTAACAACTTGGATGATCGTAATTACTTTATTCATGACCTGTCGATTGTAACAAAATAGACAAAGCTTGTCCACCAGTCCAAAACTAAAAGAGCGCTCACATTCTTTTTGTGATTTTTAGAATCTCTTCAAAATTATCATTTTTTGCCGAATGAATAACGAATTCGTGATCACACTTTTGACATAGATATCGTATTCTGTAACGCCCACCAATAACCTCTATGCCAATTGGCTTCATCGCTCCGCCGCATCGAGCCGCACGATCGCCGGGATATATGTCTACATGCTTACCCCAAAGGCATTCCGGGCAATGATCGGTATAGCCATTACCAAAAACCTCGACCCCACAATTTTCGCATTTAAAGTTCTCGACTGTTCTCTTAAATCTTTTTGTCATTCTTCTTGTCTGTTCTCCCTGAAATTTTTGCCAACAAAAAATTACTACGACCACTAATTTTCATTTTCGGTTTTTGTGATTTTAGCTTTTTTCTAGCCTCTTCTTCTATTTTTTCAAATTCTTTCATTTTCTACTCCCCTCAACAAAGGTCTTAAATTATAAAATGATTTTAACAATTTTTTCGGCAAGATTTTTTGAATCGTGAAATAGCGGATTTTTGACATCTGCCAAATTAAAAAGTTTAATTCTCCCATCAACAACATCGACCTCAACCGGCTCCACATATCTATCTCCAACGCCTTGTGGGAACATTTTATTGTTTGCCAAAGCTAAATCAACCTCACCAATATATCTCTCGACTTCATTTAGATGATCAGATAGCTTGAAATCATCCGTTTCGCCTCTTTCAGTTGAAACATTTGCAATATAGATTTTTTTTGCTTTTGATTCTTGAAACTCTTTTTTAAAATCTCTTAACAAAAAACTCGGGAAAATACTTGAAAATAAACTACCTGGACCAACCAAAATAATATCTGCTTTTTTGATAGCATCTAGTGCTCTTGGATTTGCAGTAGCGTCTTTGCTTAGAAATAGCTCTTTTATTCTCATCTTGTAACCGTATTGAGATATCTTTACTTGACCCATAATTCGAATGCCATCTACAAACTCAGCTCCAAGATGTATATCCTCGAGTGTTGCCGGAATAACCTTGCCCATAATATTAAGGATCTCCGAGGCCTTTTCTACCGCTCTTTCAAAACTACCGGTTTGTTCGGTTAGAGCCGAAAGAAAAAGATTCCCCATTGAATGACCCGAGATGCCAAATCCCTTTTTGAATCTAAAGTTAAAAAGATCTAAAATATCTGATTCATTTTTTGCAAGCGCTGCAATACATTTTCTAATATCGCCCGGGGGAAGCATTCCGGTTTCACGCCGAAGACGACCCGTAGAGGCCCCATCGTCTGTCATGGCAACTATTGCTGTAATTTTTAATGGATATTCTTTTAGGCCTCGGAGTAAATTAGAGAGTCCCGTTCCGCCTCCGATGGCAACAACTTTTTTCATATTATGTAATGATTATAGCACAAACTGCTTTTTATGATTTCGACTACTAATACAAAACCCCATCCAGAAAAATCCAGTAAAAGGTTGCAAAAAAAAAGTAAGTTTTAAAATTGAGATGTGAATTAAATTTAACGAAGGAGTTATTTATGGGCGAGAAACAAAGTTACAGGCCAGAAGAAGTTTTAGAGACAGAGGGTCCGGACAAGGGCAGGGTTAAAGATGTAGAGTTGGCCCAAATTGGAGCTGAGAAGGATCAGGAATATCGAGAGTCCAGGATGGATGAGGTGGTTATGAAAATGGGGATTGCTCCTGGCACAAATGAACTTATTGATTCACCAAGAAGCACAAAAAAGAAAGAGGAGATTGCCGATAGCGCAGAGCGCGGGGATGGGAGCAATGTCAGACGAATTGCATCATCGAGTAAAAAAAGAAGCGGAATCATTCGGAATTACTGACCGTGATTTTATCAGAGAGGAGGCCAGAAAGACCAAGGAACGATTCTTTGATCAGCACGAAACCCTAAGAAAACAAAGATCAGAAGAAGCCAAAGAAGAATATTTAAAAGAAAAAGATCAAACAGAATAGTTCTTTATCTTCTGCGCTAGCTTTTCACCCACCACAAAGGCAAGTTCTTCGGGGCTTGCCTCTTTAATTTTTTGAATCGAGCCAAATTCTCGAATTAATTTCTTTTTCGTTTTTGGACCAACGCCAGGAATAGCGTCTAGCGAAGATTCGTAAATTTCTTTTGATTTTAAATTGCGATGATAAGTTACGGCAAAACGATGAGCTTCGTCACGAATGCGCTGAACGAGAAAAAAAGATTCTGAATCTTTTTTTAAATTTCGAATTTCGAATTTCGAATTTCGAATTAGTTTTGAGCTATTGATTTTTAGTTTGCTATTTCGAGATGATGCCAAAGAGTTTAAACTCCCCAATTGAGATTGAGATGATAAAATTGATTGCCTGATCGTCTCTTTTTCAGAAATAAGAGAATAAATTGTTTCTTGTTTTTTTGCTAGCGCTATCACCCTCGTTCCTTCTGGAATAATAACATTTTGAAGCACCGCTGAAAGTTGCCCCTTACCACCATCTAAGATGACCAAATCTGGAAGATTTAATTTTTGAGTTTCGAATTTTGAGCTTCGATTCAAATTTGAATTTTGATTGTTTATTTTTAAAGATTGCCTATCAAGCTGCTGCACTTTGTTCGCAACAATAGATCGGAAGCGACGCGCCAGTACCTCCGCCATCATGGCAAAATCGTTAGATCCCTTAACAGTTCTGATTTTAAATCGACGGTAATCCTTGGGACTTGCGATTCCGTTTTTAAAAACAACCATTGAACCAACTGCCGCCGTTCCCATAATATTTGAAATATCGTAACACTCAATACGGCTAGGAATATCTGAAAGATTAAGCTCTTTTTTTAGCTCAAATAGAGCTTTATCTGCCGATAAATCCCGCTCCGAAATAAAATGTGATTCTTTTATTCGATCCAAAAAATTTAATTTATCTCGAAAATTAGCAGCATCCTCGTATCTTTTTTCTTTTGCCGCTTTTAACATCTCCTCTTTGAAATTATTGGCCAAATAATCAGTTTTACCGCTAAAGAGTTTTATCAAACCATTTATATCTTTTTTATATTCTCCACTGGAGATGTATTTTTCATCATGACCCCGACAAAGACCAAGATGAAAGTAAAGACAAACCTTTCCGTTTGGCAAAGAACAAGTACAAAAAGGAAATATTTTTCTGGCATATTTTAAAATCTGACGCAAAGCAGAAGCATCCATAAAGGGCCCAAGATATTTGGCCGAATCATCATCCATTTTTCTGGTAATAGTTATCCTTGGATAATTTTCGCTACCAACTTTTATATATGCATAATTTTTATCGTCTTTTAATCTGATGTTATATTTAGGTTTATATCGCTTAACGAGTTCTGATTCTAAAATTAGCGCCTCAAATTCTGAACCTGTTTCGATAGTTTCAAACTTTTTTATGTGCCCTACCAGCTCTTCCGTTTTGGGATCCTTTTCTTGATTATTAAAATAAGAAGAGACCCGATTTTTTAAATTTACCGCCTTACCAACATAAATGATTCTTCCCCTCTCATCTCTAAAAAGATATGTCCCCGAACCCTTTGGAAGATTTTTTAATTTTTGAGTAAATATATTACTCATTTTATCCAAGACCCCTATATTCTCTATTTAGTGTGTCAAAAAAGTCCGCCATCACCTTAATTCTTTCTTTGGCTATCTTCTTGCCTTCTTTTGTCTCCATCAACCGACCGGTCTTTTTTAATTTAAAAAGATACTCTTGATAGGCGGTATCGTCTTCTGTATAAGATCTGTCAATTAGTGGTTCCCTGGCTATCTCAGGGTTATGGAGCTTTGAACCGACCTCTCCGGCAAACATAAATGCTCGCCCAAGCCCAACTGCACCAGTACCGTCTAATTTATCTGCATCTCTTAAAATCTTTGCCTCTATGGTTTGGGGCACAACACTGCCTCGGAAACGGTGAGCAGCGATTGAATGAACAACATTCTCGGTAATTGATTTTTTTACTTTATATTTATTTAAAATATCTTTTGCTACTCTTGCTCCCTCTTCGGCATGGCAGATTGCACCTCTTGCACGATCTTGCTTTTCACGAGCAATATCGTGCAAAAGAGCAGATAGCTTAATTACAAAAAGGTCAGCTCCTTCCTTTTTTCCGATATGAACTGCTAGATTATAAACCCTCTCGACATGATCCCAGCCGTGGCTGCCCCGAGAGTTATCAAAATAGCTTTTGGCTTCTTCCCTTATTTTATCAAGGAGATTATCCTCTGACATTGAAACCGTCCTGCCTATTTTAATATCTTTGCTAAATATTGGCCCGTATACGATTTTGATACTTTGGCGACCTGTTCTGGTGTCCCCTCGGCAACAATCTCACCACCCTGATCTCCACCATCAGGACCAAGATCAATAATCCAATCGGAACATTTAATAACATCTAGGTTATGCTCAACAATTAAAACAGTATTACCAAGGTCAACCAAAGCACTTAAAACCTTCATTAGACGGCTAACATCATCAAAATGAAGACCGGTTGTTGGCTCGTCTAAGATATAAAGGGTCTGCCCAGTTGATTTTCTGGCTAGTTCTGTGGCTAGCTTTACGCGCTGAGCTTCGCCACCAGAAAGAGTGGTTGCCGGCTGACCAAGTTTAATGTATCCAAGGCCAACATCAAATAGTGTCTGTAGTTTTGTTTTGATTGACGGTATGTTAACAAAAAAATCCAATGCCTCTTCAACCGTCATATCCAAAACATCAGAGATTGATTTACCCTTATAGTGAATCTCTAGCGCTTCTTTGTTGTATCTTTTACCCTTACATTCTTCACAAGTAACATAGACATCAGGCAGAAAGTGCATCTCGATTTTCAAGATCCCTTCACCGTGACAGGACTCACAACGACCACCCTTAACGTTAAAGGAAAATCGACCGGCTTTATAGCTCCTCATTTTTGCATCCGGGGTTGCGGCAAAAAGCTCTCTGATGTTCGAAAAAACACCCGTATACGTCGCCGGATTGGAGCGCGGTGTTCTTCCGATTGGGGACTGATCAATATCAATAACCTTATCAAGATTTTTTAGTCCTTCAATCGTTTTGTGTTTGCCCGGAGTATCTTGTGCTCGATGATAAACTCCAGAAAGTTTTTTTGCTAAAGTGTCATTAATTAAAGACGACTTACCGGAGCCGGAGACACCGGTTATAGAGACCATCTTGCCAAGCGGAATCTTAACGTCAATATTCTTTAGGTTATTCTCTTCTGCTCCGACGATTTCTATTCTTTTTCCATTTCCAGCTCTTCTTTTTGGCGGATATTCAATTGATTTTTTACCAGAAAGATAAAGGCCAGTAATTGACTTTTTGTCGCTCTTTACCTCTTTTGGTGTGCCTTCAGAGATAATCTTACCACCATGCTCGCCAGCACCGGGACCAACGTCTATTAACCAGTCGGCTTCCTCCATCGTCTCTGAGTCATGCTCAACCACAATTACTGTATTGCCAAGATTTCTTAATTTTTTTAAAGTTTGAATTAACTTTTGATTATCTCTTTGATGAAGTCCAATTGACGGCTCGTCTAATATATACAAAACGCCCATCAAAGAAGATCCTATTTGGGTCGCCAAGCGAATTCTTTGTGCTTCGCCACCCGAAAGCGTTCTTGCCGTTCTATCAAGTGTAAGATAATTTAAACCAACGTTTAACATAAATCTTAAACGAGCCGTGATCTCTTTCAGAACCTGCCTTGCAATCTCCTGATCTCTTTCGGAAAGATTTATGTTTTCAAAGAAACTCAAGCAAGAATCAATCGGCATATTTACTATATCGACAATTGATTTTTTTGCTACGGTTACCCTAGAAAATTCCGGCTTTAGACGGTCACCATTACAAGTAGTGCATTTTCTAACGGCCATATATTTTTCAATCTCTTTTCTGACATAGTCCGAGTCCGTTTCGCGATATCGTCTTTCAAGATTCGCGACAACACCCTCAAACCTTGTTTCATAAAACCTCTCTGAACCAACCGGCACTTCAATAATTTCATCACCAGTTCCATACATAATCAAACCGATTGCTTTTTTAGAGAGTTCTTTAAAAGGGACATCAATCGCAAACCCATACTTCTTACCAACCGCTACCAATATCTGTGTGTACCAGCCCATTTTAGCGGTTGTCCTTGCCCAGGGCCTAATCGCTCCCTCGGCTATTGTAAGCCGAGGATTTGGCACCACAAGCTCGGGGTCTATTTCTAATTTAGTGCCCAGTCCAGTACAAGCGGG
>DLNA01000027.1:22388-23695 GCA_002476865.1 Patescibacteria group bacterium UBA7522
AAGTTTATGCCACACGACTCGCAAGCAAAATTCTGAGAAAAAACATGCTCTTTCTTTTTATCTACTTCGAGAACGTATAAAAGACCTTCTCCCAAATTCAACGACTGCTCAACCGATTCGGCTAAGCGCTTTCTATTTCTAGGGTCAACCATAATTCGATCAGCAACAACATCAATATCGTGCTTGTAGTTCTTATGAAGCTTAAATTCTTCATCAATATCATAAATTTTGCCGTCAACCCTAACTCTTGTGTAGCCGGCCTTTTTTAGACCCTCAAAAACGTATCGATGCTCACCCTTTTTGCCTTTTATAATCGGCGCTAAAAGCATTACCCTTGTTCCTTTTTCGAGTCCAAGAACTTGAAGTACAATTTGTTCGGATGTTTGGCGGGAGATCTCTTTTCCGCAAAGCGGACAATGAGGAACCCCTATTCGAGCAAATAACAATCTTAAATAGTCATATATCTCCGTAACGGTGCCAACCGTAGAGCGCGGATTTCTAGTGGTTGATTTTTGATCGATTGAAATTGCCGGCGATAAACCGTCTATCTGATCGACATCTGGCTTTTCCATTAAACCCAAAAACTGTCTGGCATAACTAGAGAGCGACTCGACGTAACGACGCTGTCCCTCGGCATAAATCGTGTCAAACACCAAGGAGGACTTACCTGAACCCGAGAGACCCGTAACAACAACCAGCTTGTCGCGCGGTATGGTAACATTTATATTTTTCAAGTTGTGTTCGCGTGCGCCACGCACAACAATCTTATCCACATCTCTCCTTTTTTATCAAACAAAAACAACTTTTTGAGCCCAAAAATCGTGATATGCCCTGGCATTATATCGCAGATGTCAATATTTTTCAATGCTCTATACTGAGTAGCCCTAAATAAAAATTGTAAATTTTTAAATTTGAATTCAGTCAAATTTGTCAAAAAATTTGACGGTCAAGTGTATAATATCTCTATGGGAATAAACAGGGGGAATTTAGCCCAACCTTCAGTTTCGAGCTTCTTTTAGCATCGAAGCTGTTTTTGTTTCCAAGAACTTACCAAGAAAAAGGAGGTGGAGGCAGTGATCTTAATCGTCGGTTCTTTGATTCGAGAGATTCAAGAAGACAGAACGGCTGAAGAGATATGTCTCGACTTCAAGAGAATGGCAAGCGAGATAGCCGAAAACGTTGTTCCACGTCAGATCTCGAAAGTCGGTAACACGAACGCTCAAGTGTTAGCCCAAGAGATCTTAAGGAATGTCCTTCATGGCAAGAATGCCATTATCGAGATCGAAAGACATAAAGATGGCAGCTAC
>DLNA01000027.1:23921-27201 GCA_002476865.1 Patescibacteria group bacterium UBA7522
GACAATCATGTTTACCTTGACGACGGAGAGAAGGTCTTTACCAGGACACGATTCTCGCAAGAATCAATTCTAGAGGCCTCTCGGCCAAGATGTTCCTAGCCGCCCGCAAAATCGGGCGGCTAAATTCTTTTTTAGCTTTTGTTTATTTTTTTTAATAAATTTTCCTTTTTTTGGTGTTCTCTGATATCTCCAATCAGATCTCTATACTTTACTGCCTTTTCAAATTCTAGTGCGCTAGACGCAAGTTTCATTTTTGACTCAAGCTCTTTAATAATACGACCGATTTCGTCTTTTGGGATTTTCTGAAAATCAATCTGGCCAATATCACTCTCCTCTGCTCTTTTTTCTTTAATAATACTTTCGCGTATTGCCTTCTTGACGCTTTTGGGAATTATTTTGTTTTCAATGTTATATTTTTTTTGAATCTGACGCCTCCGATTAGTTTCGGTTATCGCCATCCTCATTGCCCTTGTCTCTTTTGAAGCATACATAATAACCCGCCCGTTTTCATGACGAGCGGCTCTTCCAATTGTTTGAATTAGCGCCTGTTCGCCCCTTAAAAAACCCTCTTTATCTGCATCTAAAATTGCTACCAAAGAGACCTCCGGCAGATCAAGACCCTCTCGTAGTAAATTTACACCAACAATTACATCATATTTACCCAGCCGAAGATCACGCAAAATTTCCGGTCTATCTAGTGTTGCGATTTCCGAATGAATATACCGAACCTTAATTCCTAGCTCTGTCAAATATTCCGAAAGGTCTTCGGCCATCTTTTTTGTGAGAGTCGTTACTATTACTCTTTCTTTTCTCAAGACCGTTTTTTTTATCTCACTAACCAAATCGGGAATTTGATCTTTTTCTGGCCTAACCTCAATCATGGGGTCCAAAAGTCCGGTTGGCCTTATTATCTGCTCTGCAACCGCCACAAAATCTTGACCTTTTTTTCTGGCTAAATAAAAATCGCTTGGTTTATGGAATTTATTTTTGGAAATTTTTTGAAGTTCATATTCTCCGGGTGTAGCAGAAACATAGAGTACTTTTTTTACTCTCTCTTGAAATTCATTAAACCTTAAGGGGCGATTATCTAGGGCCGATGGAAGACGAAACCCAAAATCAACCAGGGTTTCTTTTCGTGAACGATCGCCGTTATACATCCCCCTAATCTGCGGAATTGTCATGTGCGATTCGTCGATAAAGCAAAGATAATCTTCGGGAAAATAATCGATCAAGGTTGCTGGTGGCTCACCCTCTTTTTTACCTGTTAAGTAACGAGAGTAGTTTTCAATTCCAGATATATAGCCCGTCTCCTCTATCATTTCAATATCATGTCGCACCCTTTCTTCGAGTCGCTGGGCCTCCAGAAGCTTGCCTTTGCTTTTGAAAATTTTTAGCTGACCCTCTAGCTCTTTTAATATCTTTGGCTTAGCTTTTAGAATCATATCTTTTTCAGTAACAAAATGTTTGGCTGGAAAAATAGAATAATAATCAAGGATGGCCAAAACCTCTCCTGTTATAGGATTGATGCTTTTTATGGCTTCTATCTCATCTCCAAAAAATTCAATTCGACAAGACATCTCTTCGTAAGACGGGATAATTTCAAGAACGTCTCCCCTTACTCTAAACCTACCCCTTTCAAGCGATTTGTCGTTTCTTTCGTATTGAATATCTATAAGTTTTTTTATTAAATCATCTCGAAGTATTTTTTGACCAACACTGATTTTAACAATAAAATCCCGATAGAGATCCGGCGAACCGAGGCCATAAATACAAGAAACGGAAGCAACGATCAATGTGTCTGACCTGGTAAGAAGCGAAGCAGTTGCAGCGTTTCGCAATCGATCGATTTCATCGTTAATATCAGCGTCCTTTTCTATGTAAGTATCGGTTCTTGGAATATACGCCTCGGGTTGATAATAGTCGTAATAAGAAACAAAGTAGTGAATTGCGTTTTGAGGAAAAAAATCCTTAAATTCTGAATAGAGTTGGGCTGCCAGGGTTTTATTATGAGTAATTATTAAAGTAGGCCTTTGGAGTGATTCTATCACTTTTGCCATCGTGAAAGTTTTGCCAGACCCCGTAACGCCTAAAAGGAGCTGATCTGAAATGCCCGAATTAAATCCCGATAAAATTTTTTCAATAGCTCGAGGCTGATCGCCTCTTGGCTGCATCTTTGATTTTAGTTTAAATTTTTTCATAATAACAAAATTAAATAATTTTAAAATTTATAATTACTAAACAAAATTACAAAAAATATTTTTTGTCGGCTATTGGCCCGATATTAGTTCTTGAAATACTTGAAGATTTTTTAACTATTCAACAGTTATCGCTGCAACTGGGCAAGCAGTAACAATATCGCCTAAGTCACAACAGCTTTCACTACAGTTTTCCTTAACATGCGACTTGCCATCATCATTAATTTCAAAACAATCTGGACACATTGATTCACATGTTCCACAGCCGATACATAGACCCAAATTTACCTTTATCATAAATCTCCTCTTTTAATTAACAGAAACAATTCTACTACAAAAAATAGAGATTATCTATGAAAACTAATTTAATAATTTTGATAATATTTGATCATTACCCCTCAAAACAACCGGCGGATTGTTGCTGCAATCAATGATTGTTGATGGCTCTCCCTCCAATATACCCCCATTAAAATAACAATCAACTTTCTCCTTAAAATAAAAAGTTGCCTCTTTAATATCTCTGGAGATAGAAAATCCTTCAGGGTTGGCACTGGGGGCGGCCAAGGGCCCTGTAAGCTCAACAAGATTAATTAAAAAATCATTTTGGGGCAATCTGAATGCTAGTTTTTCGGTTCCGCGATGCAAATATTCAAGATTTTTATCACAATCAAATATTAAAGTATGGGGACCCGGCCAAAGCTTATTAATAATCTTTCTGTCGGATACTGAGAGGTTTACACCAAAACTAGATAGCTGATTCAAAGAAGAGATTACTATAATAAATGGCTTCTCTGGTTTTCTGCCTTTTGCATTATAAAGATTCTCAACCGCATTTTCATCAAGAGCTCTCGCAACAATACCGTAAACCGTATCGGTCGGTATTACTGCCAGCTTACCGTCTCTTAAAACACGAACTAAACATTTAATTTTATCTTCTGTGGTCATAGTAATTCGGGGCGTCTTTTTTTTGTTTTTTTTATACTCTCTTCTTGTCGCCATTTTTTTATCCTTTGGTGATTTCCGGACCTTAAAACTTCTGGCACACTAAGACCATCAAATTCAACCGGTCGCGTATAATGAGGATA
>DLNA01000033.1:0-12796 GCA_002476865.1 Patescibacteria group bacterium UBA7522
ACTCGATCGCAGATTCTTTCGACTTCGGGTAGATTATGGGAGGAAACAAAAATTGTTGTGCCGGACTTTTTAAGCTCATCGATAATTTTATAGATCTCATTTTGCAAGAGTGGGTCAAGGCCAACTGTTGGCTCATCCATAATCAAAAGCTTTGGTTGATGCATCAGTGCTAAAATAAGACCCAGTTTTTGTTTGTTACCGCTTGATAAACTACCGAACTTCTTATTTGGATCAAAGTCCAATCTTTTTACTAAGTCATTTAAAATTAAGCTCCTACCACGCAGACCTTCGATATATTGAATATGATCCCTACCAGTCCAATTTTTATAAAGTTGAACATTACCGGGCAAATAACCAATATCCTTTTTTATTTCAGCTGAATTCTTTTTTACTTCTTTATCGAATATTTTTAACTGACCGCTCGTTGGTGATATAAAATCCATCAAACAACGAATAGTGGTTGTTTTCCCGGCTCCATTTGGGCCCAAAAATCCAAACACCTCTCCCTCGCTTACATCAAAAGAGATACCATTAACTGCTTTTGTTTTGCCAAAAAATTTTTTTAAATTTTTGACTTCAATTACTTTTCCCTTGCTTTTCATTCTTCTGCTATTCTATCCCCTTAGTTGTCTATAGTCAAAACTATCTTAGGTATATCGCTTTTTTTTGATTATGTTCGTCTAGCGTATAAGAGAAATATGTCTTCCCGTCAGCTGAAAGAAAATATAAGTAATCAGAATCTTTTGGATCCAAAACCGCAGTGATTGAATCAATCGATGGATTACCAATTGGTTTTGGGGTTAGTCCCCTATTAATGTAGGTGTTAAAGGGTGATTCTATTCGGGTTTCTTGAATGGTAAACTGAGTTTTATTTTCGCCCGTAATATATTGAATTGTGGCACATGATTCAAGAGCCATGTTTACCGAAAGTCGATTCAGAAAAACGCTCGCAACCAACTTCCTGTCCTCTGCTTTTGCCACCTCTCTCTCAACGATAGCTGCCAGTTTTACAACGTCGTAAAAATTCATTTTTGAACTTTCGGCCTTTTCTCTCAACTCAGGTATCATTTTTTTATCAAAATTATCTAGCATTTTTTTAACTATCTGATCCGCCGTTACATCTTTTGCAAATTCATATGTATCAGGATACAAAAATCCCTCCAGATCGGTACTCAATGGCTTATCTTTCAAAAACCAATAATCATAGTCCTTTTTTGCTGCGTTTATAAAATCGATTTTCGAGACAATACCTTTTGCCGCTAAGCGATCGGCTATTTTTTCAATAGTCCAGCCCTCCGGAAAAGTAACCCTATTTGAAACTATATTGCCCTTTGTAATAATGTCGGCCACTTCAGTCATTTTTAAGTTTCTTGCAATCAAATACTCGCCGGCCTGAATGCTGCCCGCCCTTCCCTCAAATTTTAAATAAAGTCCAAAAATAAAGTGATTTTTAATTAGTCCCTCTTCTACCAAATTTTTCGATATTGATTCGAGACCCTGCCCCGATTCAATAACAAAGCTTATTTGGGTTGGATCGCCTGAGTTAGGCGTCTTTAACGTACTTTGAACAAAAGTTATCGCAACAAAAAAGGTTACACAAACAATTAATACCAGTAGGCCAAAAACAATCATTTTTTTTGAAAACAGTTTTCTTTTTTTAAGCTCTTCTTCTAAATTCATCCTTCTCCCTTTTCGTTTTTATTTTTTTGAGGGTTATCTTCAAAGTAATGCTCCAATATAACAACCGCCGCCATCGAATCATCATATCTTGAAAGCTCTCTCGGGTTCACTCCAGCCACCCTTAAACGACGCTCCGCCTCAACGGTGGTGCCATACTCATCAGCAAAATCAACCTCAACATTAAACTCTCCCTTAACAACCTCTGCCAGTTGTCTTATCTCTGCCGCTAATTGATTTTCGCTACCATCTTGGTGCTTTGGAAGACCAAAAATAATTTTTTCCGGCAACCGATCTTCAATTATTTTACCAAGCTCAAAAAGAAATTTTTCGCTCATTTGAAGGGGCGGTAACGGAGTTGCCAAAATACCCGATTCGCTTTCTGCAACTCCAATTTTCTTTTCACCAATGTCTAAACCAAGATACTTCAATCACCTATCCTTTTTGTTTTTAATTTTTTAATCAACTTCAACAAACTTAATTCTTAAACTATTCTGTCTGAGTTTTGGAAATTTCGGTTTTAAAATAAATATGGCTGTTTATCCTTGGAACTCTTTTGTAAAAACTTGGGAAAAATTTGATTTCAACGCTTTCAATTCCCTCAATCTGATTAAGATAATCAATCGCCACTGCCTCAGGATCTCCGTTAATAGAGTTTCGAAGATCTTCCTCAACTATCCTTGTTGCAATATAGGCCTCTCCAGCTAAAACCGCTTCAAATTTACCTAATTCTGTATCTATTTTTGTTAGTTTAGTCGATGTTATCAAAGAATCGGCCTCAACAATTTCTTTAGTAGAGCCAATCTCCTGCCTTAATCTTTCTTCGGCCAAGGACTTTAGGTTTTCTTCTGATATTAATAGTGCTATGCTTTTTGCCTTTACAGTGTATTTAAATTCCTCGGTTTCAGAGCCAACCGAAACAGAAGAGGAGGAGCTTAGGACTTTTGTTTCCATGGCCCCTTCGAGTAAAATTTCGCCCTGAATGCCTTCATTTATCTTGCCTTCAATCTCGGACTCTACTGCCTTAGCAACTGAATCCTTGGCTGATGCAACATCTCCTGCCGTTACATATTTGACCTTTCTTGAAGAACCACCCGAAATTTCGGTTGTGCTTTCGGCTCTATATTGACCGGTGAGCGCTGGCAAAGAGAACCCAACTCCAACAGAGCTCTTGTTGTATTTTTCTCCCGCCAAATCGGCTTTAATCAAAACCTCGACCGAACATTCTTCCAGGGCCGTACCACCACTAACAGAAGCCCCTGGAACCAAAACATTTGTTTGTGTTTTATAAACTAAATTTGATGAGTCCAAAAGACGACTACCCGCGGCTAGAGTAAAAGAGTCACTGTCCTCTTTGTTACAGATCTTAACTTTACCGCTAGCTTTTTCGCCAACATCTTTTTCTCCGGTCGCTTTAATTGTTTCTGTTTTTTCTAGCTCTTCTACTATCTCTCTTGCTGGTATTAAGCCGGCAGCTGCATCCGGACTCTCTGCTGTTTTGTCGGCTGTGAAAGAAATATCAACCTTTTTGTTTTCGGCTGCTAGACGAATTTGAATATTTGCCAAAGGTACAAAAATATAAGCGGCGACAGCAAGAGCGATTAAACCAAAACCTCCGGCCAATAAAGCCCCCCTCCAATGTCTCTTGAGCCATCCCCCGCTCTTTTTTGCTTTCTTTGGATTTTCGTCAGCAGGTTCGTCTTTGACTTTTTTGATGGCTGAATCCGATTCTTCTTCTGAGGGTTTCTCCTTTTCAACCATCTCTATATCTTCCTCGCTATATTCCGGTTTTTCTGATTCAGAGATAGAAACCTCCTTTGGTGTTTGTCCCTCTTTAGCTACAACTGGTATACCAATCTGTTCGGCTAATTTAGTACCAACCTTATCTTGAGTGACAATCGTTATCTCTTTTCCAAGCGCTTCGGCCTGACGCTTTAGAAGCTTAAGATTAATAACGGACTGAAGCATAATCGCCTCTTTCGGAATTACAATATCCAAAATGATTCCCTGTGCACTCTTGAGTTTGTCGACTACAGAAGTTATTTCGTCGTCTTTTTCTAAATATATTGGCTCTCGATCCACTTTCGCTCCACTCTAATTTCGATTTTTCATTTTCGAATCTCGATTAAATTTTTAATTATTACTTTTAATTTAAAGCTTAAATTTTAACTTTCAAATCGCTCTATGTTTGTAAGGTTTTGGTAATTTTTCGCATTAAGCTAGGTAAAACATCTTCTTCGCCCATCTCAACTACCAGATTAGCTAGACCCATCGGCGTAATATCCTGCTGATCTTTAATCTTACCGGTTTCGTCTACTATATTAACAACATCTGACGGCTTAATAAAGTGGATGCTTGGCTTTTTTGAAAACGGCAAATCCTTATACCAACCACTTTCAGAAAGAACTTCTTTAATTTCGGGCAAAGCAGATCCGCCACCACAAAGTAAGATTCTATTTGGCAAAAGATCAAGATTAGAAAACTCAGAAAGAGCAAGCTCAACTCCACTTCGCCAAACCGAAGCATCTGAATAAAGCGCATCTCGAACTATTTTTTTTGATTTTTCTTTTAAAAGATCCTCCGAATAAGCAATTTTTATCTCTTCAGCACGAGCAAACGGCACATTAAGGGTATTAGCCAATCGCTTTGTAAAACTTCGACCGCCAATGGCAAACATTCTGGTCCCCTCAAGGCCCCCGTTTGAAACAACGGCAATATCTGTTGTACCACCACCAATGTCAATAAAGATAGCGTTAAATTCACCGGCCTCTTGAGTTCCAAAAGAGCGTGCTACGGCATAGGGCTCTGCAGCAATCGTGATAAGATCAAGATCCAAATCGGCCGCAACTGATTGGAGAGCTCCCAAATGGACCATTGGTGCAAAAGCATTAAAAACACCTACGCTAACTTCTTTTCCCTGAAACCCAATCGGATTTGTTACCCGATAGCCATCTATTTTAACATCAACCACACTCGCATTAACCAGCTTTACGTCTATTTCCTCGTGTCCGGTCTCCCAAGCAAGTTGTTTTCTGGCCTCCTCAAAAACACGCATCTGAATTTTGTTTACGATATTTTTAAGTTCGTTGTAATCAATTTTTATGGTTGGTTTTAACCTTTCATAATGAACGGTTGTTGTTGTGCCCTTAACAAGCTCGCCCGCAATTCCGATAACACATGATTCAGCCACTGCTCCAGCCATCTCCTCGGCGGCGTCTAATGCTTTAGCGCAATTTTCTACCACACCGCCAATATCGGTAACGGTGCCGCCTTGCATATCACCAAGGCGCTGTCTTTGGCGACCCCACCCCACTACATGGGCCTTACCACCCTCACCAATTTTAAATATCAGCGCCTTAACAAATTCGGTACCAATATCAAGCGCCGCATAATGCGGAATTTGTTGCTTCTTTGATTTTTTAAACTTCTCGGTAATCTTCAAGAGCGATTCCCCCTTGCCCCATAAATTTTTATTAGATTAGAGTGAGGCGAGAATTTTAATTTTGCCTATACATTTTAAATTAAATTGTTCTTAAATACAACCGTAGCCCCAAAACCACTGCCAACCAAATGACATCTCCCGACCTTGACATATACGAGGGGGGGGTAAACTGAAAACAAGATAATTTTAAAAGGAGCTACAAATGGGAGAAAAATATAGTCCGTCGCCAGAAGAAATAAGAAAAGCCGAAACGACAATGAACGAAAGACAAAGAGAATTAACTGAAACAAGAGAAGATTCACTGCACGAAGGACGGCTACAAGGAAAAGATACCTCAAAAACCGAAGCAACCAAAGCAACTGAGTTCCCAGGAATTACCAAAGAAGATTTTTTAAAATTTATGGAATATTCAGGCGAAAATTTAAGAGAACTTGAAGATATTCAAAAGATAAAAGAAGAGATGAAGGATCCCA
The DNA here is from genome assembly GCA_002476865.1 of Patescibacteria group bacterium UBA7522. GTDB lineage: Bacteria > Patescibacteriota > CPR2 > UBA1875 > UBA1875 > UBA7522. The sequence continues at coordinate 5,593 of DLNA01000033.1, forward strand.
AAAATCAAGAAAACCTACCCTACCTAGCTGCTCTTTTGGAGAAAAAAAGACAAGAAGTGGCAGATAAGATCAGTGCAACATTGAAACACCTCACATAAAGAATTTGAAGAGAAAAGAACCCAATTGGTTAGTTATTTTTTTAATTGATTTACGCTAAGGTTGCCTTTATCCTCCGCACGCCGGCGGATGATGACTCTTCTTTTTTAATCCTAAACTTTCCTTTAATTTCAGAGAGGTTTTTAACATGAGGACCACCGCAAATTTCAGATGATACCTCCTGGCCAGAGCCAAGCTCTCCACCAACGGTATAAACAGTTATTTTATCGCCGTATTTGGAGCTAAATTCACCTTCGGCGCCTTTTTCTTTAGCGGTTTTAGGATCGGTTTCAATAACAAAAACTTCTAAGTTTTGAGAGAGTTTTTCATTTACCCAATCTTCTACTTTTTGCTTTTCTTCATCAGTCATTTTTTCGGGATGAGAAAAATCAAATCTTACTCTTTCTGTGGTAATATTCGAACCCTTTTGATGAACATGATCGCCTAAAATCTCTCTCAAAGCAGCCAGAAGAAGATGGGCCACTGTATGATATCGAACTATTTTAGGATCATCTTTATTTTCAAGACCGCCAGTAAAGATCTTTTCAGCTCCCTTTCTAGAAATTTTTTGGTGTTTTTCAAACTCGGCTCGATAGCCAGATTCATCGACATAAATGTCCTTTTCTTTAGCTAATTCTTGGGTTAGTTCAAAAGGAAAACCGTATGTAGCAAAAAGATCAAACGCCTCTTTACCAGAAATCTCCCGATCACCTGAATATCCTTCGAATTTTTTAAGACCGTTCTCTATTACCCTACTAAATTTTGATTCTTCTAAGCTAAGCTCATCTTTAATATTTTTCTTTTCTCTAATGATTTCAGGATAATTATTACCATAAATATCAATTACTAAATTTGCAATTTTTGAACAAAAATTTTGCTCATTAATGCCGGCTAGCTTTGCGTAACGGACGATGCGACGGACCACCCTTCTTAGAACATAACCCCTGTCCATATTAGAAGCACGAACTCCATCAGCAATTAAAAAAACTGCAGTCCGTGCATGATCAGCAATAATACGCATCGAACGGCTATCACTATATTTTATTTTTTCCTTAACAAAAGTAACTATCTTATTAAATTCGTCCGTATCATAAACCGAATCTGCCTTATTGATAGTGGCTGCAATTCGTTCTAATCCAGCACCCGTGTCCACTCCTCTTTTCTCTAGCGGATTAAGTGATTTGTCTGTCTTCATAAAGTATTCGTTAAAAACTAAGTTCCAAACCTCAACACCATCGACATAAATTTCAACTGTAGGCCCACATGGACCTTCACTACCGGTTGGCCCCCAAAAATTATCACCCCTTCCGCACTCGATAATCTTAAAATCGCCAATTGACTTAATAATTTTTTCACTCTCATCATCTCTTGGAACTTCGTCATCACCCTTAAAAATCGAGAAATAAATCCGATCGTCTGAAACTCCAAGCTCCCTAGAGATAAATCCGTAACCCCACTCAATGGCTTCCTTTTTGAAGTAACCCGCCGAAGAAGAATCATCAAAGCTAAAATTACCAAGCATCTCGAAGAAGGTTAAATGAGTTTCATCACCCACCTCTTCGATGTCACCGGTTCGAACACACTTCTGAATTGTCGTCACTCTATTGTATAAAGGTTTTTCTTCATCCGAATACCATCTCTTGAATTGCTGCATTCCTGCTGTAGTAAGAAGCACCGAGGGATCATCTTTTGGAATCAAAGACGAAGAAGGCATTCTAACATGATCCCTTGATTCAAAGTATTTAATAAATTTATCTCTAATTTCTTGAACTGTCATTTTTTTATTTTATCTTAAAAATCATCTTTTTAAAAGCGAATGGGCGCTCCTCTGCGTTTGACCGCATACCGAGCGCCCACCTATGTTGCTACGTATAGTGGTGCCAATGTCGTGCCCCCTGACTACTTCCTGCCCCACGTCAGAGTGAGGTTGATGAACAATGCCCTTCGGTTTGGATCGAGAACCTCTTCCTCGAGATCTGAACCGATCCTGTCGAGCTTGACCCTGCCGGTGGCCTTGCGTCCCTCACGCTCCCAGCGCCGATGTTCCTTTCGAAACTGGACAAGGAGTGGCACAACAAACTTGGCCTCCCGAAGCGTAAGATTGACTCTGCCTTCCTTCTCGAGATACTCAGAAAGAAGGCACTCATCCACCGAACGCTTCTTTACGGTCTCAACCAATGTTCTCACCTCCAATCACTATCCGCAATCTTTTATGTTCACGGCCTCTTCAAGCAAAAAAGACACTCCCCCAAAGAGTGTCTGATCTGCCAGAGATTCCGAATTAAAAAAATTATATCACAACTATCAATAAATTAAAGTATACAAAAATACAAATTAGTTAATGATAAACCGTCAAAATATAGAGAGGTTATTTTTTCTTGCTTAAACCCTCAAGCGCCCTTAAAACCTCAATCGGAACAGCAAAAATAACCGTATTGGATTGGTCAGAACTGAGATCATTTAAAGTGTTTAGGGTTCTTAGGTGAAGTGCTCCATCGGCCTTAGAGAGCATGGTTGCAGCCGTTGAAAGATTTTTAGCGGCAACAACTTCTCCCTCGGCCTTAGTAATAACAGCTCTTTTTTCTCGCTCAGCTTCTGCTTGCTTGGCAATAACCCTCTTCATCTCTTCTGGAAGAGAAATGTCTTTTAACTCAACATTTTCTACCTTTACACCCCAGGGGTCTGTTGCTTTATCAATAATTGTTCTGATTTTTTCAGATATTTTGTCTCGTTGGCTTAGAAGCTGGTCAAGCTCAACTTCACCGACAGCATTCCTCATGGTTGTTTGAGCGAGCTGGGAAACGGCGTAATAAAAGTTCTCTACTTCCAAAACCGCTTTATCGGCTTCGCTGATTTTGTAATAAATAACAGCGTTAAGACGAGTCGAAATGTTGTCTTTTGTGATTGCCTCTTGGTCAGGAACATCAACCGCCTTGGTTCTCATATCGACTTTCTTATAAGATTGGAAGATCGGCCAAACGATTCTCCAACCGGGCTGCATAATGCCTCGATAGCGCCCCATCATAAAGCGAACCCCTCTTTCGTATTGATTTATCTGCCTTAGTCCTAAGAGTGCATAAACAGCCAAAAATAATAAAATTGTTGTTAAAAAATCCATAGAACCTCCCTTTTAAATATTATTTTAACTTTATATACCATATGGAATAATTTATAGTTTTGAATTTATGAATTAAGATTTATTTGGAATTTATCACTAATCACTAACTAATTATACCACCACCCAAACAAACCTCGCCATCATAAAAAACAACTGATTGACCGGGGGTAATGGCCCGTTGCGGCTCGCTAAAAGTCACTGCGTAATTTCGAATTTCTAATTTTGAATTTCGATTCAATTTCGAATTTATGAATTTTGAATGATTTTTCTTCGTTTTGAGGTCTGAATTTTGAATTTTGACAATGGATTCTGCATCGTCCATATTATATCGAATTTTGGCAGTACATCTGAGCGGTAGTTTTGGCTCATTTATCCAATTAACAGAACCTACTATTAAATTATTATCATATAATTCGTCTTTTGGCCCAATAACAACTTCGTTTTTAAGTGGATTTAGTTTAATTACAAACATCGGTTTTTCGTAGCCGCCACCAATTCTTTTTCTTTGTCCTATTGTATAAAATATGTATCCATTATGACGGCCCATCTTTTCGCCCTTTGTGTTTACAATATCTCCCGGCTCCGGTTTTATCTTCTTAGAAAGCCAATCCGCAACCGTACCCTCACTAACAAAGCACACACCTTGAGATTCCTGTTTTTCGGCTGTTTTAAGATCATGTTTTTTGGCAAGATATCGGACATCACCCTTAGTCATCTCTCCAATCGGGAATTCAACTTGTGATAATTGCTCCTGACTTAAGCCGCATAAGAAATAACTCTGATCCTTGGCCCTATCTTTACCTCTGAGCAGTTTATATCTTTTTATTTTTTCTTTTTTATTTTGAACTGTGCGGATTCTTGCATAATGACCGGTGATTAACTTTTCCGCTCCTAATTTTTTAACGTGCTTTAACATTGTCCCAAACTTAATAATCGAATTACACGGTATACATGGAATTGGCGTCTGTCCATGGCGATAGGCCTCAATAAAATTCTTGATTACTGCCCCTTTAAACTCTTTCTCTTCCGAAATTACATAATGCGCAATTCCAAGCTTTTCACAAACAGCCCTGGCATCATCTATCGCCTCTGTTGAGCAACAGGCCTTGGCCCTATCAATGTTTGAGTAACAGAAGAATTTAGCCGTAACTCCAATTACGTTTTGAGAGCCGTATTTATTAATTGCAAACACAGCCGCTACCGAAGAATCAACCCCGCCACTCATTGCAACCGCCACCTTCATTATCTGTTTTTCATTTTTCATTTTTCAATATCCTATTCTTAATTTTGTTTCCAGGTTTTTATGTAGTTTATAAAAATCTTACCGAGTTCTCCTATCGTTAAAAACCTTCCTTGTTCGTCTTTCCACCAGCCCTTTTTTCGCCAATCTTCGTCAACAGCAGATTGATTTATAATTTTAAACTCTTTACCAAGCTCTTTTTTAAAAAGATCTACTGTTCTTCTTTGGTGGTAAGGAGAGGTTACCAAAATAATACTTTTGTAGTTGTTTTCTTTGATGATTTTTGCCGTAAAACTCGCGTTTTCAGTTGTGTCTTTTGAGTCCTCTTCAATTAAAATGTCGCTTCTTGGAACGCCCATTTTAACCGAAATATTCCTCATTGCTGCTGCATTAGAGATGCTTCCCTCAGCCGCTGCACCACTATAAATAACTATTGGAGACCAGCCCTCTTTATAAAGCTCGACTGTTTTTTTTATTCTGGCATTATTATCGCCCCCCGAAACCGTTACAATAGCATCGGCTTTTTCTATTGGATCCTGAGGCGAAAGATACCAACCAACAAATAAAGGAAGAGCAATCGTCAAACAAATGACAAGCACCACTAACCATACTGCCCTTTTTATCAATCTAAACATGTAGATATTATAACCTTTCGTTACTTTAATTTTAAATTTGAGATTTGAAAATTATTTTAAAATTTAGAAGTTAAAATTTAGAATTACAGGAGTTTACAAATTAATTCGTAAACTCCTGGCTAAACATCTTTCCATAGCTACCTCCGTCAATACAGCCGATTCCCACTAAGCCAAACTCTGCCGTTAATATGTTGGCTCGATGACCCGGAGAATTCATTAGCCCCTCGTGAGCTAAATTAACATTTGGCGCAAGAGCAAGATTCTCTCCGGCAACCTTAAAAGGTATTTCAAATTCTCTCATTCTATCAAATGGGTCTAATCCATCTGGATTTACATGAGCAAAATAGCCCCTTTCGAACATATCCCTAGAATGAGCCCTTGCCAATCTTAACAGGTCCTTGTCCATTTTTAGTGGCCTTAGCCCTCTTTTAGTTCGTTCCAGATTTACCAATTCTAACATTTTGTTTTCTGAATCTTCGTCTACGGTCAGTTTTTCGGCCGAAACTTTAAAACCAAGATCGGTTGTCTCCTCTGAGTTTGGCTTTACGGTTTTGAAGGTTAACGCCTCATCAAGAGCGCCCCCAATCAGGTCGGTTATATAATTTTCAAATCCGACCGTTTTTCCTATAACATACTTGCCAGAAACGGAGTTTATTAGATCGTCTCGATATCGTGATTGTATCGGTAGAGCCGAAACAACCGTCACAAAAAGAAAAACAAACACAATACCCCAAACCAGACCCGGGAAAGCACCCCCAAAACGATTAATTTTTGATTTTCTAACAACCTCGGGGATTAGGGGGTAAAGAAGAAAAAATATGATATTTAAAATTAACTGAGTTCCCATCCATATTGCAAAAAAAGCCACAAATTTTGTAAGAGTAACGCTGATATTCGATTGTTCATTTAAGTAGTTAGCCAAAGGAATATAATAAAGAACCGAAAGAAAAAGCGATATTACCAAAGTTACAAGATCGGCAACCTGACGAATAACTCCCTTTCTATAACCCATAAAAGCAAATAAAATTATTGCGGCAAAAATAGCTAAATCGGCCCAGTTCATAAAGTAATTTTACCCCATTTTAAGATAAAATAAAATCAACCATCGAGTACAAAAAACACCTATTAATTAAGCCAAACAAAAGAAAAAGCCAGAGAGCATCTAGATTGAAGCTCCCTGGCTAAATCGCGCAACCATCAGAACAATGGGCAACACGCGGAATCATAAATCTTTTCATCTTATCTCCTTTTTTTATCTTTATAATCCTTAATCGCTTTTTTTAAAGCACTGGCTGCCAGATTCGAACAGTGCATTTTTATCGGTGGAAGGCCACCAAGCTCTTCTGCTACCTGATTATTGGTTAGCTTTTCTGCCTCTTTGAGTGTCTTTCCGATTGTCATTTCTGTGACTATACTAGAAGTAGCAATAGCAGCTCCGCAGCCAAGGGTTTGAAATTTTATATTTTTGATATATTCTTCCTTTTCTCCCTTTTCCGTTTGACGCTCACCGACTTTAATATATATCTTCATAATATCGCCACAGGTCGGATTTCCAACCTCGCCAACGCCATCAGCATCCTTCATTACTCCCACGTTCCGCGGATTAGTAAAATGATCCATTACTTTTTTTGTATATAGGTCGCTCATATTTTCGCTCCGTTTCTCGTTGTTACTTATTGTTGCTTTTTGCTACTAATCGCCCTGATAAGATTATTAATCTTAACAGCCAACTTATTTATCTTTGTTTCGAATGAAGAAATTTCTTTAACATATCCTAATTTTTGGGCCAGAATTAAAAAATGCCACACCTCCATTAAAGAGCCCCTACTAATATACAAAAACTTTATATATTCTTTAGTATGATACCTACCAAATCCTTCCGCAATATTAGCGCCTATTGAGGTTGTGGCCCTTCTTAGTTGGTCTATCAGGACATACCTCTCGGATCTAGGCAAATCTTTTATTACTTCATATACATCTAATGTTAAGTCGTTGGCAAGCTGGTAAATCTCTAAATCTCTAAAATCTTTTATCATCCTTCTATTGGTCCCTATAAGCAACCGTTAGTCACTATCAGTCCCCGAATTACTGTTTTCAACAGTAATCGGACTCATT
>DLNA01000033.1:12981-17150 GCA_002476865.1 Patescibacteria group bacterium UBA7522
CCTGGCAAGTGTTCCATTAATTTATCAACATCTTCTTTTTTATTTAGCTTTCCGAGAGAGAACCTTATTGCTCCGTGGGCCTCGAGGTCACCGTAGCCCATTGATTTTGTTACGTGAGACGGTTTGAGTGATCCCGAAGTACAAGCCGAACCAGAAGAGCAGGCAATACCAAGCATATCAAGATTAATAAGAACCGACTCTCCTTCAACTCCTTTGAATAAAAAGCTTGCGATATGAGGCAAACGTTTTTCTTTTTCTTCTGGCCCAATTAGTTCTGTGTTTGGAATCTCTTTTTTAACTCTTTCAATTAAATAATCTGTAATTTTTTGAGTTTTTTGTCTGTAATCTTTTCTTTGGGAGTCAGCAAGCTCCATCGCATTTGCCATTCCAACTATATAAGGGATATTTTCCGTTCCGGCCCTGCGACCCCTCTCTTGCGCTCCACCTAATTGCTGAGGGGCAAAAGAAACCCCATTTCTTGCATACAAAATTCCGATTCCTTTCGGCCCATAAAACTTGTGGGCCGTGAGTGAAAGCATATCCACACCTAAATCTTTAACATCCACCGACTCAAAAGCAAAGACCTGGACCGCATCGGTATGAAAAATCAAAGGTGTTTTATTGCCGTCCTTTTGTCTCTGGGCCTTTATTTTTTTGATAATTTTTCCAATTTCTGCAATTGGCTGAAGAGCTCCCATTTCATTGTTCCCCATCATAACAGAAATTAGGGCCGTCTTTTCTTTGATAGATTTTTCTAATTCTTTCGCGTCAATTAAACCGTCTTTTGAGACAGAAAGATAAGTCACCTCTACTCCAAAAGTTTTTTCTAGATATTTAACCACATCCAAAACGCAATGATGTTCTATTTGAGTGGTGATAACGTGAGGTGGGCCTCCAATGGTTTTTGCTACTAATTCCACCACCCCTTTAATGGCTAAGTTGTTTGACTCCGTTGCCCCAGAGGTAAAAATAATTTCATTTTGATTTTCAGCACCCAAAATTTTAGCAATTTTTTGACGAGAATCTTCTGCTGCTGAACGAGCTTCGCGTCCAATTTTGTAAATACTAGAAGAATTGCCAAATTTTTCGTAAAAATAAGGAAGCATCGCTTCAACAACCTCTTTACTGCATGGCGTTGTCGCCGCATGATCGAAATAAATCATTTTTTTAATTCTTTCATTGCACTTATACAAGACTTACACTCCATAATGTGTTGGGTTTCGAGTGATTGTAGCTTTTTGTAATCTTCATAGGGGATAAGGACTCCAACAGGATCAGAGTATCTTAAAACAACCTTTACTTTTCCTTTTTTTAATTCACGAAGGATTTTTGAAGCATCATTTGCCAATTCGTTTGTTGTAATAAATTTCTCTTTCAAGTCCTTGATTTGCCCCAAGATTGTCAAGGGGCATCTCCTTTTTAACTATAATTAAATGTTACCGTAGATGTATGGTAACATTTTAAAACCCAATTCGTCAACAACTACTTTAGAACTTCAAAACTTTTAATAATCTCATTGATTTCGTAATATTGTGTCTTTCTGTCCGTCGGATGAGCTTGACCGGGCAAATAAGTATAAACGTACTTATCGCTTTCGCCTAATTTAGCCGGAAGAATTTCGCTTCCCGAAATATCTGCCCACTTGGATTTTGTATAAATACCCATAACAAATAAGCTAGCGTAACCCTTTTCAATTCCGACTGAAGTTTCGTCCCAATTCTTATCATTGGTTGGCAGAGCTACATAATAGGTTGCCACCACTTCACTCCCCGGATTGGTAACCGAGAAAAATTTGTATCCTGCCCAACTTGGCTTAAACTTTAAACCGAAACCATAGATTTCATTTTTATAAATCAAAGGATCGATAGATTCTACAAATTCAGAAGAAACCCAGCCAGTTTTTCCTTCATATTTTGTTTTTATCCAGCCCGTTGCCTTTTCCAATACTAAAATTTTTGTTGAATAAGGGATAATCCCAAGAACCTTTGATTTTGTGTCCGGTTTTTCGCGAAGATTAAGACCAACTTCTGAAGTTATGTATAAAAACTCTTCTTCATCTTCCTCTTCCTCAACCAAAACTTGATCAATCTCTTCTTCTTTTTCAACGTTTTCGTTATTTTTGTCATTCTTATTTTTTTGATCTAAAAAGTACATCGATCCCAAAACAATTGCCACAGTAATCAGAGAGGTAAAAAGAATGATTAATAAATTTTTTAACCATTTTTTTTGCTTAAAATATTTTTGTTTGATTTTCTTTTCTTTGGGCAAATCCTCAATCTTTTCTGCCTCTAATACCGCTTTTTCAAGAACATCTTTTTGCCCAATATCGGAAAGTTCATCAATTGCTTCTGGAATTACCTCGTCCGTTTTTTCAACAACACTGTCCTTTTCTTCTGACACTGCACTTTCAAGATCAATCTCCCTATCATCACCTAAAATATCCTCGATCTCGAGCTTTTCTTTTTTATCTTCCTTATCAACCATCTTGGCCCCTTTCTTTCCCCAGAAATAATAACCCGCTGGAGATAAAAGATAAAAAAATATTCAATTTTATCTTTTTAATTGTTACCTATCTAATATTAAACAACTTTTCTACATTTTTTGTAGTATTTTCTACAACCTCTTCAATGGAAATTGATTTTATTTTGGCAATTTTTTTTATCACCTCTAAGACATAAGCCGGCTCATTGGTTTTACCTCTAAACGGCTCCGGAGCCAAAAAAGGTGCATCGGTTTCAACTAAAATCCGATCAAGTGGCACTATTTTTAGGGCTCTCCTAATATGATTAAATTTAGGTTGATCAAAGGTAATAAGACCGGTAAATCCCAGAAAAAAGCCAAGATCCAATATCTTTTTTGCCTCTTTTTCACTGCCCGTAAAACAATGCACCACTCCTTGCGCTGCGCTTGAATTTTGAGTTTCGAATTTTGAGTTTTGAATGATTGAAAAAAAATCGTCCCAGGCGTCACGAACATGAATAATTAAAGGCAATTTTAACTTTTGAGATAGCTCTAGTTGTTTTGTAAAGAGCTCCTTCTGTTTTTTCTTCTGATCTAGAGTGATTGGTCTTTCTGGATCATAATAGTCCAAGCCAATCTCGCCAATCGCAATCACCTTTTCGTCCCAAGAAAGAGTTTCTATTTCCTCGATTTTATTATCAATGTCAAGCATTGTTTCGGCTTCGTGAGGATGAAAACCAACACTTGCCCAAACATTTGGGTAGATATTAGCCATCTCAACCGAGGCCCTACTCCCCCTTAAAGAGGCGCCAACATTTATTAATCTGGCTACGCCAACATCTCTGGCTCTTTTAAAAACATTATTTATATCACTTGAAAGAGGATCAAAATCCAAATGACAATGAGAATCGACTATTTTCATGAAATTAGTATAGCAACTGCTATACAAATTAAAATTACTATATTTGATAAAGCTTTCTTTACTGTTACCTTTTCTTTAAATAAAAATTTAGAGATCGAAAGAATTAATACTGGCCCTATCAAGAATATTAAGTTAGCGACAACAAGGCCAAGTCGATCAATCGCTGTATACAGGGTCATAAGTTCAATTGGAACAACTATTGAGATTAAAATCATTAGTGGCCACGACTTTTTTTTGAATTTTGACAAGTCGGGTTTTGCAAAAACAAGAAAAAGAGAAGACAATATTCCAATTCTTATCGTATAAAGAGCAATCGGTGACATAATTTCAAGCGTGTATTTAATAAAAATTGCCTCAATCGCAGCCAAGAAAGCATAACCGAACATCGCCACTGAATATTTGTTTATCTTAAAACGATTTCTTTCGTATCTTGAATAGACAAGCATAAGGCCAGCGATAAGGGCTGGCACTAAAACATGCCAATTACGTTCGTCGGGATAAATTATCGTTGCCAGTATCATTGTTAAGAGCGGATAAGACATTATAATCGGCTCAACGTCGCAAAGAAGTCCACCCTTTAGGCCATCATAATAAAGATAGTTATAAAAATATGCCACTACAATAATTGCTCCGAAAATTATCCAGTGCACAATACTGATTTGATAAAAATTTATTTCTCCCCAAAATATAAAAAAAACAGTCGAAACAAAAAAGATTAAGGCGCTCCCAAAAGAAAAAAGTGTTTTTGAGGGCATTTTATGACCACTCAGAATCTCCTTGCTTGCCA
>DLNA01000041.1:0-1568 GCA_002476865.1 Patescibacteria group bacterium UBA7522
GGGTCCTGTTAAAGAAAAAGTAATCATTATTAAAAAGAACCCTAAAAAGATTCTTTTAATATTCCCCCATTTAAAATATCTATAAATAATTCCCCCTAGAGTGCTTAGCGAATGAATTTTAGGTTTTGGCCATAAAACATGATCGAGACATTATCCCTTGTGCTATAGGCCTCTTTGTATGTCCAGTTGTATTCTGCAACACTTATTTTACTCCCGTAGACAGCAGTTACGATTGCTACGTGACCATACGGAGTATAGCTGGTAAGCGGCCAAACAACAATTGATCCAACGGTTGGGGTTGTTGAAACTGTGTATCCCTGATCTCCTGCTAGTGTTGGCCAGTTGTGAGCGTTTCCTTGGCCGGGTCTGGTGTTTGTCCAGCTTTTTCCCTGGACTTTATTCCAGTTCCATGCCGCGTAGGAGGTGCATTGACACATATAAAAATACCATGGGTCTACACCCCAGCAGTTATTGGCATAAGGATATCCTCCAGTTCCTCCTCCCCTAACAACCTCCCCGCTTCTGGCGGCAAGGGCCGCCCTTTTTGCGTAGAGTTCTTTAAGGATTTTTTGATAAGCCGCTTCTTGTCCTTTTGTCTGAGTCAGTAATTGGTTCTTATAGCTTCGGGTAGAAGCAAGTTGACTTCTTTGTGAAAGTTGTTTGTTTTTTTCTTCAACAATTTGTTTTTTACTTTTTTCTAAGATTCTTTTTTGAGATTCAAGCTTGTTTTTTAAAGAAAGGACTTTATCGGAAGATTGCTTAACCTTAAGATTTACTTGTTCCAAGTATTCGCTTCTATTAACATACTCACTAAAACTACCCGATCTTGCGATAATTTCAATTTGTGATGTTTGGCCCTCTTCATACATAACCCTAATAAGCTCACCGAGTTGTGATTTTAGCTTCTCTAGCTCTTCGGTCGCCGTTACAATCTCTTTTTTTGTTAGCTCTATCTTTTTATTAATGGCGCCAATCTTTAGGTTTGTTTTATATATTTCACCTTCAATTAGAGTTATTTCGTTATTAAATCGAGATATTTCTTTCGCCAACGATGTTTTTTGGCCCTGGGTGGTTTGTAGTTTTTTTTCGGCGCTTTTAATTTGATCTTCTAGGGATGTTGCGCTTAGCTGTGCCGGAAGAACCAAAAAAGTTATCAAAAAAAGCGCAAAGATGGCAAATGCCTTCTTAGCGCTTCGTAGCTTAAATTTACCTTGTTTTTTGTATTTGTTTTTAATGAGTGTAAATATACTCCCCACGTATTAAATTATAGGACTTTTGGGGTGGCTCTGTCAAGAGCTCCCGCAATTAACATTTTAAATTTCGAAATTTAAAATGAATTTTAAAATTTTAATATCAAATTTATTATTAATATTTCAATTCAAATTTAAAATTTCAAATTTTTAATTTATTTAGTAGCTTCTTTTAAGATATTTACTCAGGGCGAGCCAAGAAGATGTCACTCCGATTGTTATACCGATCGCTAGCTGAACCAAGAATATCAACCAAACATTGTTATAAAGATAGCCGGAAACTCCGCTGCCGGCCTCTCCAAAATATTGGCTTATTGA
>DLNA01000041.1:1826-2742 GCA_002476865.1 Patescibacteria group bacterium UBA7522
CCCTCTAAGATAAATGGCCCTCTAATATACCAGTTTGTTGCGCCGACAAGCTTCATTACTTCGATATCGTTTCTTTGAGAGAAAACAGCAATTCGGATAGTGTTGAATATTATTATTAAAGATATTAAGCCAAAAGCCGATGTGGCCGAAATCCCAATGGTGCGAATATAGTTTGTGGCCCTAACGAGCTTATCTATTACGATTTTATTTTCTTTGTAGCTTACCTTATTAACAATTTGGCTATATTCTTCTTTGTCAAAAACCGAGGCAACTGATTCTATATAGTTTGGGTCACTAACCTTAATCTCTATTGATGCCGGCAAAGGATTGTCAAGGCCCTCTAGTGATTCTAAAAGTTTTTGATTGTTTTTATTTTGTTGTTTGTATCTTTCTAGTGCCTCATCTTTTGAGACATATTTTACAACGGTGACCTCTTCGTACGACGCTATTTCGTTTTGAAGATTCAAAACAACATCTTCGGTGGCTTCATCTGAAAGGTAAGCCGAAAGATCGATTTTTTCTTGGACCGATTGAATGCCGGCATTGAGAGCGATATTGATTATAAAAAAGGTTGAAAGTGATATAAGCGTAAGAACCATTACCGTCGTAGAGGCAAAAGAAAGAACACCGTTTCTGAGAAAGGTTATAAATCCATTTTTTATTATTCTCCAAAGAGTAATCATAGTATGTATTTTCCCACCTTTTCGTCTTTAGTGATCTTGCCATCCTCAATGGTAATAACTCTCTTTCTTAGCTTATCAACAATCTCTTTACTATGAGTGCTCAAAAGAACAGTTGTCCCAAAAGTGTTAATTTTTAACAAAAGATCAATAATGCCCCAAGCGTTTTTAGGATCAAGATTTCCGGTTGGTTCGTCGGCGATTAATATTTGGGGCTGATGCACAAGGGCTCTTGC
>DLNA01000019.1 GCA_002476865.1 Patescibacteria group bacterium UBA7522
GGGAAGCTTTTAAAAGGTGAAATCGACGGCCGCGTTAACGTACTTCTTTTGGGTACTGGCGATGAGGGTCATGCCGGCTATACTTTGTCGGATACAATTATTGTTGCTTCGTATGATACAAAATCAAAAGCTGTCTCGATGATCTCTATTCCACGCGACTTTTATGTTCAAATCCCAGGTGGTAATTACACAAAGATAAACGCAGCTCATGCTTACGGCGAACAAAGAGAGTCGGGTGGTGGACCGGAGCTTGCTATTAAAACGGTCGAATCGGTTATAGACCTGCCAATTCATTATTATGCTCGAGTTGATTTTACGGGGCTAAGGGACATTGTTGACGCTTTGGATGGTGTAACCGTAGAAGTTGAAAGGGATTTCTGTGATTATCAATACACCAGAAGCGCTTATTATAAACCGGTTTGTTTTAAGGCAGGATCTCAAACCATGGATGGCGAAACGGCATTAAAATATGCACGCTCAAGAAAGGCCTCGGGGGTGGAGGGTTCTGACTTTGCCAGAGCAAAAAGACAGCAAAATATTTTGGTTGCCATAAAGAAGAAGGTCCTTACAACCGAAACGGCTTTCAATATCTCGAAGGTTAATAAGATTATTACTGCATTGGGAAAGCACTTAAAAACAAACCTTGGAATTAATGAACTTGCCAGGGTTTTTGAGATATCTAAAAATATTGATCAAAATCTCATAATTCAAAAAAACTTGGATCCTTCCAGCGGACTGGTAAAGGCGAGTAGCGGTGCGGCCGGATATATTCTTCTGCCGACCGAGGGGCAGGGTCAGTATGCTGCAATTCGCTCCTACTTTAAGGATGTCTTTGTTAACATAGGCATACAAAAGGAGAATGCAAAGATATCGTTCTTAAATGGCACCTGGTCCACTTATTACTACACAAATCTTTATAATCGACTCGAGGCGGATGGTTATAACATCGTTTCTGATGGTGGCACAAAAACTAGAAATTATTCAACAAGCCAAGTTATCGATTATACAAACGGTCAAAAGCCAGAGACGATTCGTAAACTGGAGTCAATTCTTGGGGTAAAGGCAACAGCGGGAACATCCATCGAGGGTCAAAAACATGAAATTCAAATAATAATCGGATCTGATTATAAGGGGTAACCTTAATAGCGAAAGTGGTAATGGGCAGATGGAGCATAAGGCACAATCACTAATTATAGCAACCGGAGTGTTTCTGGGATTACTTTTACCGTTGCGTTTGCCGGAATTTTTTTGGGCTATACTGGCTAGCGTGTCTTTAATTTCATCCTTATCTGTTTTTTGGGTTTTTGGAGAAAAACCGACCTGGGGCCGTATAAAAGAGGATTGGTTTGCGATTGTTTTTATAGCTGTTTTTGTCGCTTCACTGGGAATATTTGCTTATACCTTACCCCATCCACTTTTCCAGGCGCTGATATTGGGATCAATTGCTTTTTTTGTTTATAACATTCTTCAGGTTGCAACAAGGATAAAAAGAAATTATACTCCTTCGCTAGTTCTTAGAAATATAGTAACAATCGCTTCTATGCTGGCGGTTTTCTTTTCTACATCAAACATTCTTAAATTAATAATGTCGACAGAGCAAAGAGCGATTCAGATTTTAGCCATCGTGATAGCATTTCTGGTGGTATTTATTGTTTGTGAGTTTCTGTTTGAGGTTCAGGGTTATGAGAGGCCTCTTCTTTATTCTTTGATTATCTCTTTTGTAGTTACTCAGATTGTTTGGCTTTCATCATATTGGATAATATCTTATCCTCAAAAAGAGACCGCTGTTAACATTGGTATACCTTTGCCGGCGATAATCTCTTCTGTTTATTTTTATCTTTTTTGGGGTATCTCTCATCATCGTTTGGAGGGTAGTTTGAGTAGAAAAATTCTTTGGGAGTACGTTTTAATCTCGATCTTCTTTACATTAATTTTGATTATTACGGCCGATTGGTTGCCGGCATAAAATAAATAGTTTTTTAGGGCTTAGTTAGCCGAAAAAAAGGGAGGGGAAATGTCAGAATTAGAAAGAAGTAAATCAAAAGAAAATGTCAGGAAAGAATTATCGCAAGCCAACTTCGGTTCATCTGTCTTAAATGACGTCAGGGTTAGGGTAATCTTGATTTTGGCTCTTTTATTTGGTTTTTTTGGCGGTCTTGGTGGTTCTTTTTTCTTGCCCCAAGTTAAAGATGTTATAGAGATAGGAAAAACAGAGATAACCGTTAAGGAGAGCTCTGACACTATAAAAGTAGCGGAAGATATTTCGAGGTCGGTCGTTTCCATAACGGGTGAAATTTCAATAATGGATTTTTGGGGGCGTGTTCAACAATCGGAGTCAAGTGGGACCGGTTTTATTGTCACAGAGGATGGATTGATAATAACAAATAAACACGTGGTCTCCTCCGAAAAGGCGAAGTACTCTGTTTTTACCTCTGATGGCAAAGAATATGAAGGTAGTGTTTTGGCGACCGATCCTTATTTTGATATTGCCTTTATAAAAATTAACGCAAATAATTTAAAACCGCTAGCGCTTGGCAACTCTGATGATTTAAAGATTGGCCAGACAGTGATTGCAATCGGAAACGCCTTGGGGCAATTTGATAATACGGTTACTCGGGGGGTTGTCTCGGCCCTCGGTAGAGCGATTGAGGCGGGTGATAGTCGCGGAACATCAAAAGAGGTTTTGGAAAATATGATACAAACAGACGCGGCGATTAATAGCGGTAATTCTGGTGGTCCGCTTGTTAACTTAGCTGGTCAAGTTATTGGCATTAACACTGCTGTTGCTTCGGGGGCCGAAGGCATTGGTTTTGCGATTCCTATAAACGTTGCAAAATCGGCTCTTGAGTCGGTTCAAAAGAGCGGAAAAATAATTAGACCAATGATAGGTATTCGGTATATAAACATTACTAAAGATATGGCGTCTCAAAACAATCTTTCAGTTGAGCATGGGGCGCTAATCTATGCCTCTGGCGGCTATCCGGCAGTTCTTCCGGGAACTCCAGCTGCTAAAGCCGGCTTAAAAGAAGGCGACATAATAACCAAAATAGAAGGAAAGGAAATTAAAGACGGTAAGTCGCTGATTACGGTTCTTTATGATTTTAAGCCCGGAGACGAGGTTACGATAACTTATGTTCGAGACGGTCAAGAGAAAAAAACAAGGTTAGTTTTATCTGAAACAAAGTAACTCTTTATTTTTTTATAAAAAAGTGTTATTATTTCGGCGCAACGACCGCTTTTTTTCTGGCAATCTAAAAGGGGTGAGCAAGGTGAAGAAGCGTGTTGAGAACGTTCGCTATCGCTTGCCCCAAAAGGGTAAGCCAAGAATCGTCGTTACCTTCTCTGATGGAGAGAGGTTGATTCTTCTAAAGGGAGAAGTCGCCGAGAAGATAATCTCTCTATCAGGTTGTCCCAAGGGTCGCACTCACTCGTTTGTTATTAACGAGATGGCCTACGATGCGGCCAGGAAAGCCAGGGGGTCCTCCGAGGTAGAGATTGCTGGACTTTGGCTCGAACTGAGAGAGGCGGTTGAGAAGATCGGTTATCAGCCGAGCCGAATTCGAAAGAGAAGTTGACGCAAACCTAAGCTCGCTATGGTTTTGGGAAAGCCCCCTCTACTTAGGCGGGTTTTCTTTTTAAAAAATATTGCCAATCTCTTCTCCTTAATATAAACTTCGAAATATCTGAATAACCTTTGCACCTTAGACAATCCGGAGGGAGGAGTTCTGATGTCTTTGGACTATCAAGCACATCTCTTTGCGGTTGGCGTGCTGACTCACAACGTTGAGTCGGCAATACGTGTTTCTCAGAACTGGAATGTCTGGTGTTTTGAACCGGGCAGGATCGATTACTTTCTGGAGGTTGTCGGTCAAGGTGTAGATTCCATTACTGAGGCCATTATCCCAGCGGGAGTACCCGATCCGATGCTGAATCTCGTCTTTGAAGATGCCGGGGAATATCTTCTAGAGATGGCAGAACTCTCCGGGAACCAAACAATACAGGCATGGTACCATGATGTTAAGGGAATACTTTTTGACATCAAATTTCTTCACGAAAATGATCTTTCAGGCATGCTTCGCAAGATGGATGTTTGGAGGATCTCCGATTTTCTGGAGGAAGCATCGAACGCTCTTAACATCATCCAATCCGGCCTTTTGGAGCTCATATCTACCGGCGCTTATATTCCGATTGATGAGAGCTTCGACCCCAGCGATTAGCCCGTCTAGAGAAGGGCCCTTCTCTAGACGGGCCCTTTTTATATTGACATGTATTAAAAAAATATTAAAATATCTATCATTCACGTTAATCGTGATGCACAAAGATGAGTGTACTTAAATTGAAGGGGGGGATAAGGATGGCGAGAGCAATTATCTATGAAGACGGCGTCAAGAAAGTCCAGTGCCCATCCTGCGGTAAAAAATATCCAGCCGCAGAAGCAGAACACGACAACCAAGAGTGCAAGAACTGTCAACCAAGACAATAGTAAGATAGTGATTTGAGCATTATCCAGACACTCATCAAAAGCAGATTCCTGGCGAGGACCTTCTTTCTTGAAGGTTGAAGGGTTCGAATCCCTCTAATCTGCCCAGAGCGATCACCTCGGTTGAATTTCGGAAGAAAAGATACTCACAGAGTGTGATTGCGGCACAAGCTGCCGAAGGTACGACCTTAATCGTCATAAAACCTCTGAAAGGAAGTGCATATGACCGAATAAACTGTTCGTGCCAACGGCAGTTTTTTCGTTTTTAAGAATTTGAAATTTTTGACGATGAAAAATTTTAGAAAAATAGTCAAAATTAAGTAATGAATCAGGATGATTTAATAAAAAAATTAATACAGAGCGATACGCTAAAAAGCAGGAAGTTGCTAAAAGTGTTTCGAAAAATAGATAGAGCTGATTTTGTAACGCCAGAGAGTTTAGAGTTTGCTTATCAGGACAGTGCACTGGCGCTATTTAACGGTCAAACGATTTCGCAACCAACAACCGTTGCTTTTATGCTCGAAAAATTGGAAATGAGAGAAGGTCTAAAAGTTTTAGAGATCGGCTTTGGTTCCGGCTGGCAGACGGCGATTATCTCTGGTGTAATAGGGAGAAGTGGCCGAATTGATGCCCTTGAAATCAATAAAGAAATATTCGATTTTGGTTTTTGTAATCTAAAAAAATATAATTTTAAAAACATTAATCTTTATAACGAATCTGTAATTAAATATTTAAATCATAATCAAGAAAAATACGACAGGATTATCTCTGGGGCCGCTTTTTTAGAAAATCATCTAGATCTTATTAAGAAATCTCTTAAAATTGGTGGTATCTCAGTTATTCCAACCCAGGACAATTTTATAAAAAAGATTATTAGAAAAGAAGATGGTTATATCGAGGAGGATTATTACGGATTTGTATTTGTTCCGTTAAGAGTGTGAACGATTGGGCCCAAGAATCAGGCCCAATCGCTTAAGGTTCTGTCAACTTCTTGCAGATTGGACAATAGTATCTTCCGAGGGCCATTCTCTCTTTGGTGACCCTTATCCAATCTTTCGGAGACGACCTGTCGTTGATTGCCATGGCACAGTACTTTTCGTGACGGTCCTTTGATTGATAGCACCCCTCTTTTAAGGGGTTACCGTCAAGACCAATGATCCTTCCGTACTCGTGGGCGACGAAGCTCTTTGTTAGCTCTTGGAGAGCATTCTCTTGTAGCGTTTTTGTCCGGAAGGTGCTCAGGAATATACTTGATCTTCCAGAGTCAGAGAAGAGGAAGCTGTAACCGTCACGATAGAGGTCTCTTGTGAGGACTACTACCGTAAGGTGAGGGCTTTCTCTTTTTTCTGGTGCCCAATCCAGGAAGGTTAGAGGTGTTTCGCTTTCTAGTTGTCTCCTCTCCTGGGAGTAGGAGTTTTGAAAGTACCACTCTATCGATCGGTGGGGATGAAGGTGTCCTTCTGGGTGGTAGGAGTTTTCATCCTTCCACCAACCAAGAGCTTGGATCTCTATGCCTTCAGAGAATATCTCTTGATGGCATTCGCTCAGAGCAACCCGAACGGATTGAATTGCTATCTCGGGGACATTCTCTTCCCAGAAAAGCTTAACCATGGTCATGGTTTTACTCTCCTATCCTTTTGTAAGAAGTTTCTTCAGTTTATGACCCGCAGATTATAAGATTTTTTATTCCATCTGTCAATTATTTTTTAATGATTAATCCTTGGGGCCAATGACTGTTGTGCTAGTTTGGATGTTTGAGATTCGTAATGGCTTTTTTATTGTGCCTCCTCTTGAATATTCCCTTCTTTCTTCCTTCTTTTCCGTTTTTATTCTAAATGTTATTATTTTATTGACTGACGAGATTAAAGAATATGCTAAAAGATTTTTATAGATGCAATCGGTGTGGTGCCGTGGTAGAGGTGCTGAAAGAGGGTGCTGAAATTTTTTGTTGTAGCGAAGCAATGAAAAAAATCGTTCCCAACACCGAAGATGCTTCAACCGAAAAACACGTACCAATTATTGAATACATAGATAGCGGGGTTGTTGTTAAAGTTGGCTCTGATCCTCATCCGATGGAAGACGCACACTATATTGAGTGGATTGAAATATTCTATGACTCTCGACGAGAGAGAAAATATCTAAAGCCCGGGGATCGGCCAGAGGCCAGCTTTGTGGTAGCCGCTAAAGATGTTAGGGCTTTAATTCTTTGTAATCTACATGGCTTATGGGAGTCAAAATGAATGAAAAAAAATTGATGGCAATATCTATAGTTTTGATTTTACTTACTATAATAATCTTAACTCTTGCTCAAACAATTTATCTAAAAGGTCAAAAAACAATAGATTCCGTTAATAGCTTTGAAGATTGTCAGAAAGCGGGATATCCTATTGCCGAAATTTATCCGAAACAATGTTTTTTACCAGATGGACAAAGTTTTACAAGAGAGGTTCCTGGAGATGGTGTGATGTGCACCATGGATGCCAAAGAATGTCCCGATGGAAGTTATGTTGGTCGAACCGGGCCCAATTGTGATTTTTCTCCTTGTCCGGGAGAGGTTGATAATGTTAATTGTCCAGAGGACATAAAAACTTGCCCCAGTGGTAAAGATGTAACCAGAATTCCCCCAAGGTGTGAGTTCGCTCCTTGTTTGTAAAAGAGAAAATTAGTTGTTTTTAAATGTTCAGTTAAAATATTTATTTTAATTAGTCAAAGAAAATTTTTTTAATTATGGTTTTGATAATTATTATTTAAAATTTAATAAGGAGAAAAAATGTTGAAAAAAATTGTAATCGTAGCTTTATTTTTTGTTTTTATTCCGATTGGTGCTAGAGCGGCTTTCACGACTAATCTTTACTATGGCAAGGAAGAGGTCCCAAAATCTTGTCCGGGAACTTTTCGTCACAATGTTCAGCTGGTGGGCGAAGGGGCTTATAGCGCCGTTGTTTCGCCTTTTTCGCCCGGCGCTGTTGTTTCGAGTAGTATGATTTACGCCCAGAGGCGTGTTAATGAAGCAGAGCACTGTGATCTTAATGAAAAACAAGCAGAGAAAATATCCTCAAACTACGAGAAGCAATATCAGAGAGTAGAAAAAAAGATTGAAAAAGTCAAAAACAAAGAAGAAGTTACAGAAAGGGTGGCCAATCAGGCCCTTTATCAAAATAAAAAGCTAGAAGAGATTTCTCAAAAAAATAAAAATAAAGAAAAGGTTGTCAAAAGAATGAACGATGCCTCGAGTTCTTCAACTGAGAGAATGGTTCAAAAGAACATTGGTCCACGATCGAACGACTTTAAAAACAAGTTAAAGGAGGTTAGAGAAAACGCAATTAGCGGTTTCAGAAAAATTGTGCCAGAGCCAACAAAAAAGACCCCCACAAAAACCGAAGCGCAAATCAGAAAAGAGGAAGATTGTCTTCCCGGCGAAACCCTAGAGCAGTGCATGGAAGAGGACTGGGACGGAAAGTATTTTAGTGCCGAAGAATATGAAAGAGCTAACGGTTTAAGATAGGTTCCTAAAGAAGCTGATATTAAAAATACATTTTTCGGAGCAAGCTGTTTTCTGTTCCGTTTTTATTTTAATTTCTTTTTTTCTAGCTCTTGATAAAGAGGAACTATCCTAAAAGCCAAAATAAGGGCAAAAATTACGGCAAATCCGCACATTATCGAAGCAACGGCTACTCTGGCGCTAGTGATAAAAAGATAAACCAGGGTCAGAGGCAAAAGAAAAGAAAGGTAGCCGATGATGAACCAAAAAAGTATTCGGCGAAGTAGTTTATTTTTCTTGTCTTCTTGAGCGCGATGAAACGATTCCCAGATCGCAAAAAGCAAAAATCCAAAATAGTAAAAGCTGTAAAAATTAAAAAGGGCCTGTGGTCCGCTAAATATTACATAATTTCCGCCACAGGCAACTCCATCAATCGCTTTTGGGACTAAAACAAAGTAAAGCCCAAATGCTACGGCAAGACCGTATCCTAAATAGTGTAGCCAAGTTCTTTTATCTAAAAGTGAAATTAGGTATATTCCTAAAATAGGAAGAATTGTGATCGAAAAAAGTCCGATTCTGGACCACATCTCTGGATTTTCGCCACGGCAGATCTGATATTCTGCAAGCTGAAAGAGAGCTAAAAATATAAGAATAAAAATTGCACCACGTCCAAATTTTGAGCTCTTGGCTTTTATAAAAGTATAGAGAGCCAAAAGTATCTCAATAACAAAAGTCGCTATCATTACTTCTGGCGTAAAGCAAAAAAGAGTGTTTTTTTGTCTCTTTTTGTCCCTCTTTAATAATTTCATAAAATAATCTTAACAAATTTTTAAATTTTAAAAAAGAAAACCGCCAAGCATTGAAAGACAAAAACTTGGCGGTGTGGGCTTACATAATGAGCCCAAAACGAAGATTCCTGGCATCAAGTTGCGATTGGGTTGTGGGAACAATATTCAGCCAAAGATAGCCATAGCCGACAAATCCAGGAAGCCACAGAACGTAGACCTTGCGACCACTTGGGAGCCGACCCTCTAGCCACCAGCCACCCTTAACGCTTGGATGAACTCTGACCCTGTCGAGATATACGTAATAGCTCTTACTCATAGCTCCGAAATGAAAAGAACTTTCGTCATCAATCCCAGAACGGGAAAGCGCTAGATCATTAAGCTCTTCAAGGGTTGGTCCCTTGGTGAGTTTAATGGCGGTGTCGGTTGAAATCATCATCTCGAAGGTGTCGGGTATTTCCACTAGCATTTTCTGTCACCTCCCCAATTTAGTTTCTTGGTTTTTGCCAACAAGAAAAGATTAACATACTAAAGGTTAATCTCCAAAATGTTTTTATGATCAATTTTTTAACCATCGAATAATTTTTCTTTTAAGTGTTGCAATTCTTTGTTAAAATAGATTGGTACAAAAAGGAGAAAAATGTTTGAAATATTAAAAAATATGTTTCGAAGGAAACTTAGAACCTCCCTAACTGTTTTTGGAATTGCTATTGGGATTTTGGCTCTTGTTGTGATGGGCGGAATCGCCGAAAAATTAAATTTGTTAGTTGATGGTGGGGTAAGATATTATTCGGATAAAGTTCAAATTTCTTCAGCTGAGAGTAGCTTTATTGCAAGTACTCCGTTACGACTTGAAAGAAAGAAGGATCTTACTAAAGTTGATGGAGCTCGTTGTGTAGCAGCAAGTATCGGTACGACCCTAGAAAAAGACCTAACCGCAGTTAGCTTTGGGCCACCGCCACTAATTGTGGCTCAAGAACCACAATGTGATCAATATGAAAGCTTTAAATTAAACTTTACAGATGGAGGCGAATTTTCTTCCGAAGAGACAGGCAAGGTGGTTGTTGGTTCAGATATTGTAAAAAAACTTGATGCAAAGGTTGGTCAAAAAGTCACAATTCGTGATAAGGACTATGAAGTGGCGGGGATTTTAGAAAAAACATTTACTTCGCCCGACAATTCTGTTTTAATGTCTTTTTCTGATGCTCAAAAAATCATTCACGCAGATTTACCTGAGATCATAAAGACACAGATAAAAGCAAATAGTATTACAGATGGATTTGTAGTTTATCCTGATAATGGTATTAATCCTGACGAGTTAGCAAATAAAATTTCAGAAGAAGTTAGTGGTGTAAAAGCGCTGGGCCCAAAGGCATTTGAGGACCAGATTGCTTCAACCGTTAGGACCTTTACCTCGATTATTTATGGCATTGCTGTTATTTCGCTTTTGGTTGGAACGCTTTCGATTATTAATACGATGACAATGTCAATTTCAGAAAGAACAAAAGAGATCGGTATTAAAAAAGCAATCGGTGCTAAGCCACGTCAAATTTTAGCCGAGTATTTAGCTGAAGCGGGCATTATTGGTTTTTTGGGCGGTGTTATCGGAATTGGTTTTGGATCCTTGGTGGTTTATCTTGTAAATGGTTTTATGGAACAGACAGGAGATAAGATTTTTCTCTTAACACCGCGTTTGCTTTGGAGCTCTTTGATCTTCTCGGTTCTTCTAGGCGTTGTGGCTGGGATATATCCGGCGATGCATGCCGTTCAAATCAATATTGTTAAGTCGTTGAGGGAGGAATAAATGGCCAAAACGATTTTAAAGTTAGGAAATCTTACTAAAACTTATATTATGGGTGAAAACAAATCGGCCAAAAAAGCGTTAAAAGCGATTCATAAACTTCACCGACTTTATGAGGAATTGATTTTAGTCGATCCTAAAAAAGCGGCTCAAATCGAAAAGCGATTAAATAAATCTCAGGCATATTTCTGCAAGGAAAAATACGAACTTTCCTATAAGGCGGCGACGGGCAGAGCTCTTAAAAAAACAAAACCAGCCAAGGGTGTGGTTGTTCATGCACTAAACGGGATTGATCTAGAAATAAAAGAAGGCGAGTTGGTAGCGATTATGGGCCCTTCCGGATCGGGCAAATCAACTCTTTTGAATATGCTTGGGCTTTTAGATGAGCCAAGCTCTGGCAAAATATTTATTCGCGATGAGGATGTTACAGCTATAAAAGGTCATCGTTTGCCGGAAGTTCGTTCCAAAGAACTTGGTTTTGTTTTTCAGTCCTTTAATTTAATCCCGACTTTAACGGCGCTCGAAAACGTAATGCTGCCACTTAAATATTCAAAAAATAAAATAGTAAGCAAGCGAAAATTGGCCGAAGATGCCTTAAAAAAAGTTGGACTCGGTGATCGCTTACATCATAATCCAAATGAACTCTCTGGTGGCCAGCGCCAAAGGGTTGCGATTGCAAGGTCTCTTGTTAATGAGCCGGCAATTATTTTTGGGGATGAGTTAACGGGGGAGCTAGATACCAAAGCAACTCAAGATATTATGAAACTTATTATTGACCTTAATAAAAAGGGCCAAACCTTTATTATCGTAACTCACAATCCTGAAGTTGCCGCTTTGTGTAAACGCACAATCCACATGCGCGACGGGAAAATAGTGAAATAAGTCATTTCTTATTATCTTTTTTACGCATGATTTTTTGTGTATTTAATTTTTTTCTTGTTATAAAAGTGCGGGCTTCTGCGGAGCTTGCTTCGTAGGGGGGGCGGACTTGATATCGAAATTTTAAATTTTAAATTCTAAAATCCTAAATAAACATTAATTCATAAACTCAAAAATTCAAAACCCCCCAAACTCTTCCCCTTATTATCATAACTGTTTTATAATAAAGCTTATGAATATAAAAGAAACGCTAGCCATAGCTTGCCTACTCGATTGCTACCAAAAGTGTTTTTTAAAGTTTTTTGAAATAGGATAAATCATAATGACCTGGATATTTTTGGATGAAAGTGGCCAATTTACTAAATCGTTAGGTGAAAGATATTTTATTATTACGGCTTTTACCATTAGTGATCCAAGACGTACGGCAAAGAAATTTAGGTCATGGCAAAGGCTGAAATTCCCCAAGGAGATGCGCAATCAATCTGAGATTAAATTTTCGGACGTTAGGATTAGCGATGACTTGAGATTACGAACAGTTAAATTTATTGCTAGCTTAGATGTGCGAATTAGATTTGTTTATTTAAAGAAGGATAATATTCCGGAGAATTATATAACTAAGGGTGGGATAAAATCAGGTAAGCTATATACAAACGTTGTGGGAGTTCTCCTGGAACAGTTTTTGCCGATCTCAGACAAAGAGTACAGGGCATTCTGCGATCAGAGGCACCTTAAGGGACTCAGGAAGTTTGAGTTTGATAATACGTTAAAAACTTTTATTTTACCTAAATTAGAAAAGGGATCCATAGTTCAAATTGAAATGGTCGATTCAACATCCAATGCGAACATTCAAATTGCAGATTGGATAGCGGGATCCATGGCACATTATATAGAAAATAAAAAGAACGGCAGAAGTTACTACAAGATACTAAAAAACAATATTGTAGCCGAGGGTGTGGAGTTATTTTTTGATAGATAAAAACGTAAAAAGCTCAATCGATCTGACTGAGCTTTTTGTGGGTAGCGTCTATTGGAGCGGTTATCTGCGACTTTTGTCTCGGATTCTCCGAGGGAAGATCACAGCACTCCAAAAGCTATTATTGCGTACCAATTACATACTATTCAATAATAAACCATTTGTCAAGGTCGGGCGCTTCGTCTTGTCCGATGACGTAGGTAGCCATACTGGACTCGTCGGAGAAATGATTCCCTAATCTCTTAAATTCAAAATTCAAAATTGAATCAAAATTCGAAATTCAAAACTCGAAATTAGTTAATCCTTGCTAAAAGGTTAATTTTTTGTTATAATCCCAGCGACAAGATAGGTTTTTGTTGTAACTTCTACTTCTACCGAGAGGGTGATTATGGGTGGCCAAATCAAAAGGCACCAAGCGGGTCGTCTGGTGTAACTGGTCAGCTAACGTAGCGGGGAGATGTTTCTCCGGGCGTGATCAGTTTAGCGCCGACGCCTACCAGAACTATCTTTCGCATGATTCGGCTCGGATCGAGAAGGGTCTTGGTCACATCGCAAGTGTGATTAAGGGATCTCTAAAGAAACATGGGAAGATTCCCAAGGACTCCAAGGTTCAACTGGGTTATGACCAGATCAGGATCTGGAATCCGGTGGCCGGTCCTAAGGAGATTCCGCGAGGTCGATCTTCCAAGAGCTTGGAGTGCACCCAGCGTCAACCTGACGCTACCCGGGTTTCTTCGAAGCCGAAGAAGAAGGGGGGAGTGAGCAAGATCTCCCCGAACCAACAGAAGCTCTTCTAGAGCAGGGTCCGCACCGAACCCCAATCGGTGCTTTTTTTGTATTTTTTCAAAGCCTAAAACCCGCTCCAAGACGGTATCTATCTAATATACCGTATACTTGTTATGTTTTAGTTTTTATGTTTATAATCAGTTATGGAAAACAGAATTAATACGGCCGAATATATCGGAAAGTACAAGGAGTTGTATAAAAAACTAGCACCAGTATTTTCGCCCGCCATTGGGCAAAAAGTTTATTTTAACAGTTCAGGATTTCGACATCTTATTTATAAAAGAGGCCATCGAAGATCATTAAAAGAGATGAAGAACAGATTAAATCTTGTACCTCTAATAATACCAGCTATCAAAAATTGCGACGAAGAGGTAGAAATAAGGATTAGAAGGGAGATTATCAATGGGTGCAGGGTGCGGGTTACTTATTATGCTCTTGAATCGTGTGTTGGAAAATCCAGTGCAAGAGTTCGAGTCGTTACTAGAAAAGTTGGGGAGGTAGGTAGGCATTACTTCCAAAGTATTATGAAATACTAAAAAACACCTCTTTCGAGGTGGTCTTTAGTGTACTTGTTTCCAGGCTTAGGAGATTCCTTGGCCGGTTCTGGGGCAAGCCCCACAAGTACACTCCTATTATAGCAAATAGAGCCTACTTGTCAACCCCCTCCATCCTTCATTCTTCCTGTTCCATTCTTCAATATGGTCATTCCGACCAGAGCCTGCACTGAGCCTGCCGAATATGTGGAGGAATCTGTCGTGTCATCCTGAACTTGTTTCAGGATCTCTTAAAATCAAAGTTCTAGTCAATAATTTTTACATCCATTACGTGTAATAAGTAATGTGAAATGTAAAATGAAAAATGTAAATTGCTTCATCTTTATCTTTGTGCTTATCGGGAGTATAATTGTGCTAATATGGCAAACACAAATCTACGAAATGCAAACAAGGCAAAAAAAGACGAATTCTATACTCAGCTTGAAGATATAGAGAAGGAGCTGAAGCATTACAAAGAACAGTTTAAGAACAAAGTGGTTTATTGTAATTGTGATGACCCTTTTGAGAGTAATTTTTTTAAATATTTCGCTAGCAACTTTAAAGCGCTTGGACTTAAAAAGTTAATATCTACTAGCTATTCGGGCTCTCCTATTACGGGTAAGCAGTTGCCCTTGCTTCAAATTGAGGGCTTAAAGCCGAAAGGGAAGGAGCCACTTAAGATTGAAATTAATGAAGTGCCAGATAAAAACAAAGACGGTTCAATAGATTTATCAGATGTTGAGTATTTGCTTAGGCATGATGCCAATACGTCGGCACCGCTTAAGCAAGGTGGTGATTTTAGAAGTGATGAATGTGTTCAGCTTTTAAAGCAAGCCGATATTGTGGTAACCAATCCGCCCTTTTCACTTTTTAGAGAGTATGTTGCCCAACTTTTTGAGTATAATAAGAAGTTTTTAATTCTTGGTAATATGAATGCTATAACGTATAAAGAAATATTTACCCTGATTAAAGATAATAAACTTTGGTCTGGCTACGGTTTTAATATGTCTATGGTCTACAAGAGTCCTTACCCAAACGAGCTCGAAGCTAATAAGAAATTTGTTTTTGCTAAGGGTTATAATCCTGATGACGGTTATATTAAGGTTCCTGCTATCAATTGGTATACCAATCTAGAGACCCAAAAAAGGCACAGTCCGTTAACTTTGTATAAAAAATATTCAGTAAAAGAATATCCAAAATATGATAATTATGACGCAATTAATATAGATAAGGTTTCTGAAGTCCCCACAGATTATGATGGTGCTATGGGCGTGCCAATAACATTTCTTGATAAATATAATCCGGAGCAGTTTGAAATTATAGACGCGTTGAATAGATATGCTTTATTGGACCTGCAGTGTACGAATGACAGGGTAAGGGATAGGCGCTCACATATGTGCAATATAGATGGGGAGCCCGTCTATTTTAGATTGGTAATCAAAAATAAGAAAGTGAAAAGATAACATGAAAAAGGATTTACTAAAGCTTCAAAATAATTACCATATTGCTTCTGTTGAAAATGCAAAAGAGGCAAATCTATCCATTAGGCAGGCCCAGGGGTGGATCTTGACTCTAGGTCTGGCAGAGCTTGCATTTTTAAGTAGTCTGGGAGATTTTTCATCTGGCTTTGTTAAGGTAGAAGTTACTTTATTGTTATTTGCTTTCATATTTTTTGTTATAGGGAGCGTTGCTCAATATAGACACGCCCTAAAAGGCTCTAGGGATTATTTTTCTTTATCTTCGATGATTTTAAAACATATAGAAAAAATAGGAACACACGAGGTTGAGGAAATACCAGAAAATTTTTCAGATAACGAGAAGCTAAGGACAAGTAATATTGCTAATCATTTTATTTTCCTGAGTTTTGTCTTGATAGGTGTTAGCACTGTTTTAATTTGGTTTAGTCTGATTTTTTAATGAAGGAGCAGTATGAAAATTGAACTACATAAAATTCCAATTCGTAAGGTCGTTGAGGGCTACAAAGACAGTGCCGAAGAAGGTGTGGTGGCTTATGGTGGCAAGCTAGACATCAGGCCAAAATATCAAAGAGAGTTTGTTTATTCTGGCAAACAGCGTGATGCGGTAATCGAAACTATTAAAAACGGCTTTCCTTTGAATGTGATGTATTGGGTTATTCGTGATGATGGTGGTTATGAGGTATTGGACGGACAGCAACGCACAATTAGTATTGGTCAGTATGTTGTTGGTGATTTTTCAGTTGATTTTAACGGCCGACGGGCTATGTTTCATAATCTTACCAAAGAAGAACAAGAAAAAATTTTAAATTATGAGTTAATGGTTTATTTTTGTGAGGGCACCGATAAAGAACGCCTCGATTGGTTTCGGATTATAAACATTGCAGGCGAAAAACTAACCGAGCAGGAGCTTAGAAACGCTGTTTATACTGGTCCATGGCTTTCGGATGCTAAGTTGAAGTTCAGTAAATCGAATTGTGCTGCCTATCTTTTGGCGAACGATGGTGGACAGCTTATTAGTGGCTCACCTATTCGTCAGGAATATCTAGAAACAGCAATTTCTTGGATAGCAGGGGGTGAAATTGAAGAATATATGGCAAAACATCAGCACGACAAAGACGCTGAGGAATTGTGGGAATATTTTCAACACGTAATCGATTGGGTAAGAAAAACCTTTCCAAATTATCGTAGAGAGATGGCGATCGTAAACTGGGGCGAACTTTACAACGAGTTCAAAGACAAAAAACAAGACCCCAAAAAACTCGAAGAAGAAATTGCTAAGCTGATGCAAGATGAGGATGTTACCAAGAAACCTGGTATTTACCATTATGTTTTAACCCGAAAAGAAAAATACCTAAATATTCGGGCCTTTACAGACAACATGAAGCGGGAAGCTTATGAAAGGCAAAAAGGTGTTTGTAAGATTTGTAAAAATAAATTCAATATCTCGGAGATGGAAGCAGACCACATAACTCCCTGGATTGAGGGCGGAAAAACCGAAGCTAAAAATTGTCAGATGCTATGTAAAGAATGCAATCGTCGTAAAGGTAAAATCTAAATATTTTTGGTTTAGTGCTTTAACTATTCTCTAGCTTCTTCTCTTGTTCGGATTCGA
>DLNA01000005.1:0-4405 GCA_002476865.1 Patescibacteria group bacterium UBA7522
ATATTAAACCAATCATCTATTAATCCCAAAACACCCATTACGACTAATGTAAAAAGCGGTAACCACGTTTCGGATCGATTATTATTGAATATTAAGGTGATGAGCGCAACAGAAATCCAAATAATTACGCCTGCCATTGTCGGTATGTTTCTTTTGTGTTTTGCTTTGTGTAGCTTTGCGTAAACAGGCGCTTTTTCTTTTCCACCGCCAATCCACGCTGAATCGCGTTGTCTTTTCCACCATTGATATTTATAGGCAAAATAAGTATAGATTGGCGTTATTAAAAGTGATAAAAAAAATCCACTTAAGGCAAACAATCCAAGACGAGCAAGCTCCGGTATTAATTTTGCTTCATTTATTTCCATTCTTCTCCTTTAAAAATTTTATCTTTTTTAAAAATGAATATATTGTGACTAAGGACTGCTAATTATTTTATCAATTTATTACCTTCTGTTCCAGAACTCTCCTTGCCTTACCAAGATATCCTCTGCTCCATCTTTATCTTTTATAATATCCTTGAGTGCTCTTTCAATACGAACGTTGTTTTGCGATCCTTTAGCCAAAACAATATCACCATTTTTTATAATTTTTTTTAGATATTCCCCCGCCTCATATGAATCAGTAAAAGTCCTAATTTTGTTTTTTGAAAATCCCCTCCTAATTGCTTCTGTCGAAAGATATTTATTTGCACTATCTCCAACCGTTAACAAAAGATCAGCGGATTTAGCCGCAAACTCGCCGACCATCCTATGACCCTCTTTTTCGAAAGTACCAAGCTCGTTCATTGACCCCAGAAGAGCTATCCTTCTGCCCTTTTGCTTAGAAATAAATTCCAACGATTTAATTGTAGATTCTGGATTAGCATTATAAGAGTCGTCAATTATAACACTTCCATTTATTCCCTCTATGACATTCATCCGGCCCTTAAACGGCATAACTTTATCTTTAAGAATACTCTTAATTTTCGAATAAGAGATATTTTCACTCCTAGCTATTGCGATGGCAGCCAAAACAGGATAAATCATCTGATCCCCATAGAGTCGCGTATAAATGTTGTGTTTATTTTTCCCCTCCTCTAAAACAAAGCTTAGACCAGAAATATCTGAGACCACCTTAGTAGCCCGAAAGTCCGCCCCTTCTTTTTTACCAAAGGTCAACGTTCGAGCGCCTCTTGAAACCCTCATCTCTCTTACATATTCATTGTCAAAGTTCAAAAAAGCAATCCCTTTGTCTTTTATTCCTCTTGGCAAGAATTCCTTTTCTTTTTTTACGTTTTCAATGTTTTTTAAAAGTTCTAGATGAACCGGGAGAACAGTTAGAACCACACCCTTACTTGGACGAATCAGCTTTGTTAAATACTTAATATCTCCGGGCTTATCTGCGCCAAATTCTAAAATAATCTTCTCTGGAAAACTCTTGGGAAAGAAAGCTAAGACAAAGCATTGAAATATAATTTTTGTCCATTCTATTAACGAATTGGCTTTGATTGGCACTTTTTTGTTAAAAATAGCAAGCGGGACACCAATCTCGGTGTTGTAACCCTCGCTTGGCGCTAAAACGTTAAAATCATCCGAAAGTAAAGTTTTAACAATTTCTTTAGTGGTTGTCTTTCCGGCACTACCAGTAATAGCAATCACTTCGGGTTTTTTTCGCCAAAATAAAATTCGAACGGCTAATCCTAATTTAAATTTTATAATTCTTTTAAAAAATGAAAACAATTTTTACACTTTCTTTATAGTTTAATTATACCTTATGAACTGGGTGGTATTTGATAGTATTTAAACAAAAAATCAAGCATCTGTCCGACTATCGGCGCCGCCGTTGTCTCTGCCCATGGAACCCCCTTGGGAGAATCTATCTTTGCCAAAACAACAAAACGTGGACTTTCAGCAGGACCAAAACCGACAAAAGAACCGATATTACGATAGGGATCATAACCGAGGCCATCTTTTTTGGGAACCTGAGCTGTGCCGGTTTTGCCAGCGACAGTATAGCCACTCACCGCTGCCTGCTTTCCATGGCCATTTTCGACAACGGCAACCATCATCTTTTTAAGCTTAGCGGTTGTTTCTTTTGAAATAACTTCAGTAATGGGCCTTTTGTCGGTCTTAAGAGATCTCCCGTCTTCCAAGATAGTTTCCGCTACCAGGTGAGGTCTGATTAATTTTCCGCCGTTTGCCACCGTTGCAAAAGAGCTGATCATTTGAATTGGCGTTGTTGTAATCGATTGACCGAAAGAGATTGTAGCATAAGTATGATCATTAACCTCACTTGGCTTATAAATTACCCCCGATTCCTCTATCGGTTGCTCTATCCCAGTTTTTTTACCAAAACCAAACTTTTTTAAATATTCATAAAATGGTAATTTGCCGACTTGTTGCATCACAAAAGTAGTACCAGTATTCAATGATTTTTCTAAAACTTGAGTCATTGTTACGAGGCCATGCGCTTTTCTGTCTGAGTTTTGTATTTTATGTCCATCCAAAATTATCTTTCCGGTGTCTTTATATTCTGTCTCTGGCTCTATCTTGCCAGAATCCAATCCGGCTGCCATTGTCATAACTTTAAAAATTGACCCTGGTTCATATAGACCCTGGGCAGCAGAATTTTTAAAAATTTCAAAATTTTGAACGCTTGAATATTTATTAGGGTCAAATGTCGGCACATTGGCCATAGCTAAGATCTCGCCACTTTCAGGGTCCATAACAATCATCGATCCACCCTCTGCAGAAAATCTCTTAACTTGAGAGGAGAGAATCTGTTCTGCTTTTTTTTGAACGTCACGATTTATTGTTAAAACAATATCAGTTCCGTTTTCGGCTTCTTTTAGAACGGTTTTCCCAAATGCAATTTTTTTACCAGTTGGATCAATTTCGGCTTTATATGTACCAGGTTTACCGTATAGTTCAGGATTAAAATACTGCTCAAGACCATAATTGCCCTGTCCATCCGCGTTTACAAACCCTAAAACATGAGCCGCAAGAGAACCTTCTGGGTAATACCTAACATACTGATCTGATATGTTTACACCCTTAATATTAAAGCTTTTAATTTTTTCGGCAATCTCGTAACTTACCGCCTTGGCCAGGACAACATAGGTGTGATTATTCTCTAAAAGATTAATTATTTTTTCTTCCTTAATATTTAAGATGGGCCCGATTCTGGATGCGGCCTCTTTTTTATTTTCTATCTCCTCTGGGGCGGCCGATATTAAACTCATCTTTTGGTTATCAGCAATTGGGTAAAGTTCACCGGTTATTTCATCTTTTACATAAATCTTTCCTCTCTTTGGCTGTATCACGTCTCTTGCCCAGTGTTGTCCCAGGGCCGCTTCTGCATAAAAATCGTTTTTGATAATCATTAAATAAAAAAGTCGTGCTATACCAATAAGAGCTAACAGAACAAAAACAAATACCAAAAACCTTATCCTTGATATCTGTTCTGCAAATCCGAAATGAGTATGTTCAAAATTTTTCATTTAACAGCAACGTTTGTTGATGGTAAATAGTTTATTTTATCAACCGGAACATATCTGTCTTGACTACTATCTGACGAGTTGAGCACTTTTTCTATCTCTTGTATTGATTGGAGACGGGTCGCCTCAGCTCTTAATCTGTCTCTCTCTTCTTCGAGTTCTGTTTTACTAGATTGGAGCTCATATATTCTATCTTTAATAACCAGCTCTTGAGATCGATTTATCGTTTCAGCAATCCATGGTATTAAAAGCGTAAAAACTAAAAGCAAAGAAATAGTTATTGGTCCGGTAATAATATTACTTTTATAGCCCTTACTAAATGATCTTCTTTTTCTTTCCCTCATGAGACTCCTTTTGGTTTTATTAATTAATTTTTTTAGCAATCCTTAGCTTTGCACTTCTTGATCTTGGGTTAATTGATATTTCTTTGACAGTTGGTTTTATCGCTTTCCTTGTAATCACTTTTAGCGTTTTTGCGTGGTCACACTGGCATTTTGGGAAATCCGGCGGACAAAGACAATCAAGAGAAGATTTTTTGAAAAAATCCTTCACAATCCTATCTTCAAGAGAGTGGAAAGAGATAATTGCTAATCTACCGCCCGGTAATAATAGATCAACCATCTGAGGTAGCGCCGACTCTAATTGTTTTAGTTCTTGGTTTACCTCAATCCTAATGGCTTGAAATATTTTGGTAGCTGGATCTATTTTTGAATTTCGAATATTGAATTTCGAATTTCGAATTTTTCGAGCCCGTTTGGCCCGAATCACCCCCCTAACTACCTCAGCTAGTTGATCGGTGTACTCTATCCGATGCTCTTTTCGATAATCCACAATCGCTTTTGCAACCTGGCGTGAATATTTTTCTTCTCCATATTTGAAAAAAATATTAGCCAGCGCCTCTTCTTCGTAATGATTAACGACATCACTTGC
>DLNA01000005.1:4621-5029 GCA_002476865.1 Patescibacteria group bacterium UBA7522
AAGCTGCATCGAAGATACTCCAAGATCTGCCAAAATCGCGCTTACGTCGAAAAAACCATTAGCTTTAGCAATTTTGCTAATATTGGCGAAATCTGCTAAGGCGTATGTAACGTTTTCCCCCCGAAAAACACTACGCGCAATATCGAGAGCGTTTTTATCTCTGTCAATTGCCAACACCCTTCCTTTTGGACCAACTCTTTGAGCCAACTCTTTGGTGTGACCACCTGCTCCACAAGTGGCATCGATCGCCAAATCGCCTTTCTTCAGTTGCAAACCATTGATTGTTTCTTGTAAAAGTACGCTTTTATGCACTTTATCCTCCAGTTTCCTGATTCCAGTTTCCAGGAATGCTCCTTATCCCGGAGTCCGGATACTAGATTCTAAGCTCTGCCTCACGGCAGATAGCTA
>DLNA01000014.1:0-10683 GCA_002476865.1 Patescibacteria group bacterium UBA7522
TCCTTTACCCCAAATCTTATCACCAACCTTAACGGCAATCACAAAAGTTTTATCATGATCGGGGCCATCCTCGGAAACAACTTCGTATCTAGGGGTGATACCTTCTTTTTCTTGAGCTAGCTCTTGAAAATGGCTCTTTGCATCAACATACAATCTTTCTTCGATTATCTTATCTAATTTTATAAGCAAATTTTCTTTTATAAATTTTTGAGCCGCTTTGTAGCCACGATCAAGATATATTGCGCCAATGATTGCTTCAAAAGAATTCGCCAATATTAATTGACGAGAACGACCGGTACTTGCTCTTTCGCCACGACTCATTCTGAGGTGATCCTCAAAACCAAGCTCAGAGGCAACTGCCGAGATACTTTCTGTTTTTACTAGTGCACTTCGCCAATTCGTTAAATCACCCTCCGGATTATCATAATTTTCGTATAAGAATTCAGTTGTAACCAACTCCAAAACAGCATCGCCCAAAAATTCTAATCTTTCATTGTGCTCTTTTACGCTTTTGTGTTCGTTAATATATGAACGATGGATAAAGGCGGTTTTTAATAAATCAAGATTATTAAAATCTACTCCAATTTTTTTTTGAATTTTTTTTAAATCTTCCATTTTTTTGATTAAAAGAGATCGGCCATCAGAGGCCAGAAAAAAACTATTCCTGTTCTCTGTCTACAGATCTTCTTTTTTCTCCTTTTTTTTAATGTCATCTTCTGGGTTGTATATTTCAGAGGCGCGATAAACAGTACCCAAAACTCCATTTATGAACTTTGAAGAATTGGGTCCACCGAGCGTTTTCCCAAGCTCAACTGCCTCATTTATAGCTACTTTTGGCGGTACTTCTTGCTTAAAAAGAAGTTCATAAATTGCCAGTCGAAGAACCGTTAGATCTACTAGGGCAATCTGGCCAATTGGCCACTCCGGTGCTGCTGGAGCAATAATGGTATCAATTCTGTCCTGATATTCAGAAACACCCCAAACAAGATCAAAAAGAAAATCTTTGTTGTCCAGTGACTTTCTAAATTCCTGATAGTTTCTATCTAAAATTTCAGATATTTTCTTTTTTTTGTCCAGATTTTCTTCTGTTGGAAATCGCTCCGAAATAAAACCCCATTCATAAAGGGTTTGTACCGCAATTAATCTTGCAAGGTGTCGATTGCTGGCCATGGCTAATTACCTATAAACGATGAAGCAGAATTTATTCCCGTTCACCGTTCGCAGATTGCTTTTCCTCTTTTTTAATTTTTTTATCAAGCTTTGTTTCAATATTCAAAACTTTTTTATCTTTGTAAAAACCACAGTTAGTACAAACAACATGAATCCTCTTGGGTTCGCCACACTTGGGGCATTTACTTAACATAATTGGGCTAATTTTTGTATTTGCCGCTCTTCTGTTTCTAGTTCTTCTTTTTGATGTTTTCTTTTTTGGTACAGCCATTTCATTCCTTTCGTCACTCGATTTGCGATTTTTAAATTACGAGCTTCGATTTAATTATATATTTTATTTTTGATACTTGCCACATTTACATTTTTTTCTGCCCAGATTGGCGCCACAGTGACTACAAATACCCAAGCAGCTCTCTTTACAAATTCTTTGAGTTGGGATTGCTAAAATTATTTCTTCCCTAATCGGTTCTGTTAAATTAATCTTAAAATCTCGAGAGATCAAAATTGCGTCTTCGTCCTCGCTTGACCCGCCTAAAAAATACTCTACTTTAAATTCAATTGGCAAAACCAAATTAAAATTATCTAAGCATCTATCACAGATTAAATTTAAAGACACCCTTAATTTAATATTCGCCAAAATAGAATTATCGAGTCGAATAAGATCAATTTTCCCCTTAAGATCGTGGGCGATAATGCCTTCATCTAATAAAAGCTCACTTACGTTTAGATCGAAAAATTCTGTTTCGCCAACGGCCCCAAAGGCTAAATTTTTAACGTCAAGATTCATAAACTCCTTATCGTCTTTTAGGAAGAAAACATCTGCGCCCAAGCTCACACGACACAAACTGGTCGTTAAAAGCTCGACCATTCTAGCACGATTTAGCCCAAACTTCAATTCTAAATTTAAAAACCAAAGATAAACACCAAATCCCAACACCTAAAATTCAGTGCTATTAAATAACTATATTCAATATTTTGTTCTGAATATAAACAATCTTTTTAGGTTCTTGACCACTAACGAATTTTTTAACGTTTTTATCCTTTAGGGCTACCCCTAAAACTTGCTCCTGGGTACTGTTTTTATTCATTTTTATATTAGTTCTAACCCTTCCATTTACCTGAACTACGACTATTACTTCATCGTCTTCAATCATCTTTGGATCGTATTTTGGCCAAGATTCTAGGTGGATACCCTCCTTGTGACCAAGTTTTTGCCAAAGCTCTTCTGTAATATGTGGCGCAAAAGGCGCAAGCATTATTAGAAGATACTCAACGGTTTTTTGACTAATATTATCAAGCGCAGAAACTTCATTAACGAAAACCATCAAAGCAGAGATTGCCGTATTAAATTTTAGCTCTTCAATGTCCTCGCCAACTTTTTTTATAGTTTTATTCATGATTTTTTCTTCCAGAGTTGTCGGCTTAGAATCAGACAAATCTCCACTCGCTAAAAACCAAACCCTATCTAAAAATCTTCTAATGCCCACAACCCCTTTTGGATTCCAGGGACCGCCCTGATCAAATGGACCCATAAAGCCCATGAACATTCTAACAGCGTCTGCTCCGACTTTTTTAACCTCTTCGTCGGGATCGACCACGTTACCCCTTGATTTACTCATTTTTTGATTATCTTCCCCTAAAATCATTCCCTGATGACGCAGTTTATAAAAAGGTTCCTTTACATTAGAAAAGCCACCCTCATAAAGCGCCTGAGCAAAAAATCTTGAATAAAGAAGATGCATCACGGCGTGCTCAGGGCCTCCGATATAAATATCAACCGGCATCCAGTATTTCATTAAATTTTTTGAACAAAATTCTTGTTCATTATTAGGATCGAGATAACGGAAAAAATACCAACTTGAACATAAGAATGTGTCCATCGTATCTGTCTCTCTTTCGGCGCTCCCCCCGCATTTAGGACAGGTTGTTTTTCGAAAATCATCGTGATATTTGAGTGGCGATTCTCCGGTTGGCCTAAATTGAACATCATCGGGTAGATTAACGGGCAGGTCGCTCTCGGGAACGGGCACCTCTCCACACTTAGGACAATGAATTATTGGAATCGGAGCTCCCCAATAGCGTTGACGTGATATTAACCAATCACGGAGACGATAATTAATCGTCTTTTTTGCTTTTTTCTCTTTAGAAAGAACCTCAATAACCCTTTTAATAGCGTCTTCTTTGCTTAAACCATCAAGATATTCAGAATTAATATGCACACCGTCACCGGTATAGGCCTCTTTTTCTACGTTTCCGCCTTTTAGCACCTCGATAATCGGCAGATTATATTTTTTGGCAAAATCCCAGTCACGTTCATCGTGAGCCGGTACCGCCATAATGGCCCCGTGACCATAGCTCATTAAAACATAGTCAGAGATCCAAATAGGAATTTTTTTGTTATTCACCGGATTAGTGGCATAAAGACCGCTAAAAACACCTGTTTTTTCTTTTATTTCCTCCATTCTTTGAAGCTCAGTTTTTTTCTTAGCCGTCTTAACATATTCTTTAATCTCTTTTCTATTCTGTATTTTGTATTTTTTACTGCTCAATACCTCTAACACCAAGGGGTGCTCTGGAGCCAAAACCATAAACGTAGCTCCAAAAAGTGTATCCGGCCGAGTGGTAAATACATTAATTTCGAATTTCGAATTTCGAATTTCGAATTTTATTTCTGCGCCTTCTGAGCGCCCAATCCAGTTTCTTTGCATCTCTTTTGTTCTTTCAGGCCAATCAATATCATCAAGTCCAGTCAAAAGCTTATCCTTATAATCGGTTATTTTTAAAAGCCACTGATCAATCTCTTTTTGGATAACATCGGAATCACAACGCCAACATTTGCCTCCCAAAACCTGCTCGTTAGCCAAAACGTTGTTGCAACTCGGACACCAGTTTGCGACTTGCTTTTTTTTGTAGGCCAATCCTCTTTTGTACATGTAAAGGAACATCCACTGAGTCCACCTGTAATACTCAGGGTCCGAAGTTATAACCATCCTGTCCCAATCGTAAGCGGGACCCATTGATTTGAGTTGACTGATCATATTTTTAATATTTTTATATGTCCACTCTTTTGGATGAATATTGTTTTTTATCGCGGCATTTTCGGCAGGAAGTCCAAAAGAGTCGAACCCTATCGGAGAAAGAACATTAAACCCTTGCATCCTTTTGAACCTTGTATAAAAATCCGCTCCGGCAAAATTATACCAATGACCAAGATGCAGGGCACCCGAAGGATATGGATACATAACTAAAGAATAAAACTTTTTTCTTTTGTCACCATCTTTTGCCCCATAAAGCTTGGTTTTATCCCAAACCTCTTGCCACTTTTTTTCTATTTTATTATGGTCGTATGTTTTCATAAAAATTTTCCTTACCCCCCCCTGACAATGACTTGACTAATCACTTTTTAATATAAATGGCCCTTTTTTTCCATCCCTGCATGAATGTTTCTATTTTAACAAATTGATTCTTAAATTTATACGGAAAACCGATTGGGTCGTTAATATAAACACCAATAAGCTCATTATCCTTTTCATTGTAATAGTATCCTGTAAGAACCGCCAAATGACCACCATTATTTGTATTAAATTTTTTATGGATTGATATTATAACCGGCTCATCCTTCTCAATAGATTTAAGTAAGTTTTCTATTTTTTCTTCCTCGGTGCGATTACACTTGAATCCGTATATTCTGGCTAAATCAACAATTGAATCGTGCTTCCAACCAACGTTTTTAATATATCCGCCCAACTCTTTACCCTTTTTGATTAATTCTGCTATAGGCACTTCGATTCCATAATAATCAAGGATCATCCCCAACGAGACAATGCCACAAGAGCGACTTTGCCAAAAATCATCATCAACATCAATGTACTGAGCATAATGAGGCACCTCGATAATTTTTTTCATAGGGCTTTATTATAATCTTTATTTACTTCAAATAACAGCCATTCTGTGCTAGAATATCCAGGTCGAAATCAAGTAATTTAAAATTAGAAATTTGAAAATTAATTTCAAAATCAAAACTCGAAATTAAAAACTAAAAATTGCGCCGACGCCTAGCGGCATCTGGGGCCCGTAGCTTAGCTGGTAGAGCGCCTCCATGGCATGGAGGAGGTCGCTGGTTCGAATCCAGTCGGGTCCACCAAAACAAGTTCCCCACACAAGTGAGGGTTTTGTTTTGATGAATTCGACTTATGATATATCCAGTTTACCCATACGTAGCCTTAGCGAAGGAGGGTCGGGTCCACCAATATGCACCAAGGATTCGAATGGCAAGCCAATTTACGCTAAAGCCATTCATCCTTCGAAGTAAATCTATGGATAACAAGCAAATGGCAGGATGGTTAAGATCTGTCATTTTAGATTTCAGAAAATGCCCGTGGCGTTATTGAAAAAGAGCTGTATTTACAAATCTAATTTCAAAATATATCAAAAGGCAATTAATCTCTAAAAATGATAGGGCTTTAAACTCTATCATTTTTAATTACAAAATCACTGATTATTGTTTCTAAAGATAATAATAAAGAGCAGCAACGATGGCCGAAACGATTATCCAGATAAGCATAGCTGAAAGCCAAAAGCCAAGCCCCCACTTAAATCCAGCCCCAACACCCTTCTGGCAGTCACAACTTTTTGCTACTGAAATTTGTTTTTTTACCTTCTCATTTTCTTTTGCCATAAAATCTCCTTTTTTTCTTAGCTGATTATAGCCCAAAAATAAGCACAAAAAAAGAGGTGTTTTGTAGGTCCACCTCTTTTTTCGATAACCCTTTAAACGCCTTCTAGATTAATCGTTTCTAGATCTTCTTCAATTGCGTCAAGATCCTTAAAGTCAAGATCCTCCACTTCGTTTAAATCTCGATTAACTTCATTTAGCTCAGATTGACCATCGACTTTTTCTGATTGGATTTCTTGTTGGTTATTATTGGTTTTCTGTTCCATTGTTAAAAAATAATAAGTACCACCAAGAACAGCAGCTATAACTAAAATCAAAACTCCAACGATTGCCCACTCTTGCCATTTTTTCATTTTGTTTGCCTCCTATTAATTTTTAAGTGATGTTACGGCAGAGACCAGGATTGCTCTAGCAGAGATTAAATCTGCCTTGGCTAAATCTAGCTCACCAGATTCAATTTTTGATTGAGCGGAAACGATTAAGCTGTTAGCTGTTGATAGTTCTGTCAAAAGATTATCTTTTTCATCGGAATCTGAAAGTAGCTCAACTTGTTTTAATATTTTTTCGTAAGGAATCTGGATTTTTTCAGCGATATTGCTTAAACGATCCTCGTAAACGCCTTTTATTGATTGCCTTACAAGGCCTAAGCTATATTTAAAACGAGTTTTTAGCTTCGTCATAACATTTTTTACTTCTTCAACGCTCTTGGCTACCTGAACCTCGTTTTTTAGCGTATTTAGGGCCTGAACTTGAGCATCAATGGTAGCACCAACAGCTGCCTTCTCTTCGTCTGTTAAATTTGAGTTTTGAACTTGATTTTTAACTTTATTATAGCGATTAACGGCCGCCTGTATTGCTAATTCTGCCTTGTTTTTTACTCGAGCAACAACTTCTTCTCGTATCCTTGTTTTTTCGCCCTCCTCTGTTTCGTTTTCCAGAGTGCGCACTCTGTTCTTAATATATTCCCCAGTGCTTTCAACTACAGTGTTTTGACCAACTTGAGCCCTGACTGGCTCTCTGTCATTTGCCGCAAAAACGGCTGGTGTCATCGTTAGCACAAACATTGCCACTGATAACGCAGAAATGGTTTTTTTCATTTTTCCTCCCTTTTTCTTTGGCTAATAGTATCAACTTTAGCTCTTTAAAATTAT
Source organism: Patescibacteria group bacterium UBA7522 (assembly GCA_002476865.1). GTDB lineage: Bacteria > Patescibacteriota > CPR2 > UBA1875 > UBA1875 > UBA7522. The sequence goes on from DLNA01000014.1 coordinate 6,997, forward strand.
AGCAACCCTGTCAATCTCGGCAAGGTCTCTTTTTATTATACACCTAAATCCTGGTAAATATTTCTTAATCATTTTTTTAATCTTCTTTCCTTGATTAATACCAATTTCACAAAAAACAAATCCTTCCGGCTTTAGATATTTGCCCACACCGCTTAAAAATTTTTCGTATATTTCCAATCCCTTGCTGCCACCGTCAAGGGCAAGATGCGGTTCATAACAACAAACTTCGACCGGAAGCAATCCTATCTCTTCTGATGGGATGTAGGGCAAGTTAGCACAGATAATATCAAAACGACCTTTAACGCTCGAAAATAGATCCGACTCTATAAATTTAATATTTTTTATCTTATTGTATTTAGCATTTTTCTGGGCCACCTTTATTGCTTTTGGAGATTTATCAACCGCCGTCAATTTAATCTCCGGGGATTCACTCGCCAAAGCAATGGCAATAGTACCAGAGCCAGTTCCGACGTCCAAGATTGAAATCTTAGATTTCTGATTTTTGGTTTCTGATTTTTGGTTAGAATTCGAAATTCGAAATTCAAAATTCGAAATTGCTCCTAGTGCTTCCTGTACTAAAATCTCTGTTTCGGGCCTAGGAACCAAGACATCACTACTAACAAAAAAATCAAGGCCCCAAAATGACACCCGACCAACGATGTGCCAAACCGACTTATGGTTTTTTCTTTGGTCTATATAATTTTTTAATTTTTTTAGCTCTAATCCGGAAAGCACTCTTTCCGAGCTCACTAAAACTTCTTCTTTTCTAACACCCAAAACATCTGCCATCAAAACGTGGGCAGAAGAGATCGGCCCCTCAACCTTGGCCTTTTTTAATTCTAAAATAGAACGAGAGAGAGCTTCTTTTACTTTCATTAATTGAATTTTATTTCCTGACTATATTTTTGTGGATCATCTTTGGCGTAGCCGACAACAGCCCCCTTGTAAACAACCTCTAGTGGCCCACCTCCGGCCGGGACGTATTCGCAAGAAAAAAGATCAACGTCGTCGATTATATGCAAGCTACTACCAGCCAATATCGATTCTCTGGCGCCCTGTAATCTCTCCCGTCTTGCCTCAAGCTCATCTTTAATCTCCGTATTTGGGCTTGGCGAACTTTCTGGCGAAAAACCGGTTTCGCTTCCCTTTGCAGCGTAGATACTGTCTTCGCTCCCCGCTTCTGGTGAACCAAATTCACCGCCCCAATAATTCGGCATTTATCCTCCTTAAAAAATTATCTCTTTACCGGCTACTTTAATTTTATCACCCTCTTTTGCGCCCTGACGACGAAGTTCCTTATCAATACCAGTTCTTTTTAAAATATCTCGAAACCTAGCAATTCCGTGCTTATTTGAAAAATTCGTTCTTATAGCAAATTTTTCAATTTTTTTTCCAGCTACTAAGAAAAAGTTTTTTTCTTTTTTTACTTCAAAAATATCTTCGCTAACAACATCTTTGATAGTGAATTCTTTAAAGTCACAAACCGACTCTTCTTGTTTTTTATTGTTTTCTTTTATCAGCTTGGCCTCTATCTCGTGTATTAAAACTTCAATGTTTTTGTGAGCAATTGACGAAATTGGAATTATTTTGCTCTTAACTACTGCCTGGACTCTTTTTATTTTTTCTTTTAAATTATCCAGGGAAACAGCATCAATCTTATTAACGACAACAATCTCTGGAAGATCCCAAAGATCATTTCCTAAATTCACCAAAGATGTACTTTTATAGTTCTTGATTTCATTTCTGATGGCCAAATAATCACTTTTAAGGTCTTCGTGTGTGGCATCTAAAAAATGAACCAAAACTTTATTCCTTTCAATGTGTCTCAAAAATTCAATTCCCAAACCTTTTCCAGCACTCGCTCCCTCAATAATGCCAGGGATATCAGCAGCAACAAAGCCCCTTTCGGCCCCAAATGTTTTTGGCTCAATAACACCTAGATTTGGAATTAATGTTGTAAACTCATAATCAGCAATTTTAGGCCTTGCGGCCGAGACAACCGAAAGAAAGGTCGATTTACCGACATTAGGAAGACCAACCAAACCAACATCGGCAATCATCTTTAACTCGAATGTCGCAAAAATTTCTTCTCCCGGTTCACCAAGTTCGGCCACCTCTGGTGCTTGTCTGGTTGATGAAACAAAATGAGCGTTTCCAAAACCACCATCCCCGCCTTTAGCCAAAACAAATTCCTCGATTTCAGACATATCAACTATCTTTCGACCACTCTTTTCGTCTATAACAACGGTCCCTCTTGGAACCTCAATTATTAAACTTTGACCATTTTTGCCACGACTTTTTCTTTTCTTTCCCCTTTCCCCGTCTTCTGCTCTTAAATCATGGTTTGTTTTAAAAAAGTGGAGAGTGTTTAAGTTGCCCTGAATCTTTAAAATAATATCTCCACCCCTACCACCATCTCCACCATCTGGGCCCCCAAATTCTTTATACTTTTCATGCAAAAAAGAGACGATCCCATCGCCACCATTCCCTGCTTTTAATTTAACTGAAACTTTATCGCAAAACATTTATCAATTACGTCATTATATACCTGAAAAGAGAAAGAATCCAATATGAATCTTAAAAAAATCTTGTCGGATTTAACTTAGCACCTCTATAAATAATTTCAAAATGAAGATGAGAGCCGGTAGAGCGACCTGTGCTCCCCATGTATCCGATAACCTGCCCCTTAGAGACATAACCGCCAAGAATTTTTAGTGTGCTCATATGGGCATATCTTGTTTGATAACCGTTGCCGTGGTCAATAAGAATGGTGTTACCGTAGCCACCATTATAGCCATAGCTCGCAATTGTTATGCGGCCAGAATCGGAAGCATAGATTGGTGTTCCAATTCTGTTTGGAATGTCAATAGCCCACCAGTGATATCCGTTATAATAACCGTTTCTTCCAATAGCGGTTGGGAATCTGAACCTTCCAGAACCAGCAATGTAACTAGAGCTACCATATCGACCAGAATAGCTTGTTGACCTAGAACCTCCCGAGCTTACAACAGTCGGGGTCGGAGCTGGTTTTGGATCCTCGATTCTGCCATTAGGAATTAATATTTTGTCGCCGACTTTCAGGCCCTCTCCATAAAGGTCGTTATAAGAAATAATCAATGAAGATTGAGATTTATATTTAGAGGCCAGGCCCTCAATAGAGTCGCCCTTTTTTACGGTATAAAGAATACCTGTAACGGTAGGGATATTTAAAGTCATTCCTGGCTTAATATTATCTATATCTTTTATTCCAGAGTTTGACCACTTAATAGAGTTTGTCGAGACCCCAAATTTTGTAGCAATCCCCGATAAGGTGTCTCCGCCCTGAACAATATATTTTTCAAATTTTTTATCAATCTTCAGAGAAGATTCCGTGTTCACTATTGAAGTATTGGCAATTGTGTTTCCGGCTAAAATTATTTGAGAATCTGAGCTGTTTTCACCAATTTTTTGATAAACCTTATTGGCTAGCTCAATATCTATAAAAGAAACTGACATAGCAACCGCTTCTAGCTCGGTAATATCAATCTCTTCATCCTCAATGGCCATTGTTGACTTGACCATACCAAAAGGATCAACCGGAGTTTCGTCCTTGTTGATCAAAGATTCGGGAGCGGGAACCCCAGAGGCCAAAACAACTAAAATAATTAAAATAAGACCAAAATGGCTAACGTGCCTAACCGGTCTTTT
>DLNA01000014.1:10883-11509 GCA_002476865.1 Patescibacteria group bacterium UBA7522
AGGCAACCGTTTTTGCCTTTTCTTCTATGTTTAAATTTTCGTAACCAACTTTTGTTTTGACAGTAACTCGCTTAAAGCGTTTTATGACCCTGTCGATCTTTCCGAAGATTAAGAGTTTAATTCCTCGGAAACTGATTCGCTTAAAAATCGAATCCTCCTTTTTTGTCCGCCCATAAACCGAATATGACGCATAAAAGTATATCAATGTCAAAAATAACTGTCAACCGCTTAAAGGATCCTGTTAAAAAAAATTATACGGCAATGTCTCGTTTTTTGAATCTTACCAACGCCAAGAGGGAGAAAATAATAATCGTTAAAGCAAAAACCAATATAGCCCAATCTTGATATTCGGTTTTAACAAGAGCTGCACCGGTATCAAAATAATAAAAAAAGGAAGTATACCTTAAAAATTCGAGCTCCTCTTTAAGACCAGAGACAATTTTTACTGAATACATCGTGATTAAAACACCAACGACACCAAATGTGGCCTTTCCTTTTTCGGAAAAAAGAACCGATAAGAATGTAGCAACAGCATAAACCGCCAGAGCAAAAAGAACACCGAGAATCGACATTTTTACATAGGCCTCAAAGTTAAAATCAATTTTATGCATCGCCGCAAGAGGAAT
>DLNA01000014.1:11551-12290 GCA_002476865.1 Patescibacteria group bacterium UBA7522
ACAGTTGTTAAAACAAAAATCGTAATCAAGACAGCTCCGGCAAAATAACGACCCAAAAAAATCTTGATTCTGGAAACTGGCTGAGCCAGCGTAAGTTCGATTGTTCCCTTTTCTATATCACCAGCAAAATTATAGCCAGCCAAACTAGCTGCCAAAATTATTAAAATTATCGGCCATATAAAGCTAAACATCTCTGTCGCCATCAAGGACTCAACGGTGGCAAAGCTCATTGTTTCGGCCGTAAATCCAAAGGCCTCCATAAATTCCTTCGGAAAGGCCTCTAAAAACCCCTCCAGATTGGAGAGTTGGTCACGAAGCATTGGATAAAGCGCAACGTACATTTCGGAAAAGGCCAGCGAAGAGAACACGTAAATCAGAACGGATCGCCACTTATCTAAAAAAACTCTTTTTATTATTGATATCATTTGTCCTCCTTTTTCTGATAGAACTTCAAGAAAATCTCTTCTAGTGAGGCCTTGTTAATCTCAATATCTTTAATTTTATGACTAGTTATTTTTTTAAGAACATCGGATATATCTCCGTAAACAGTAATAGTTAACCACTCTCCGTTTTTTTCAACCGCCTCAACTCCATTAAATTTAAATTCATCTTTTTTATAATCATCCAAAAAGCTGACCCTAATAACACTTAGTCGCTTACCACTAAGATTTGAGATATCGCTTAGCTCAACTATTTTCCCGTCTCTAATTATGCCAACTCGATCGCAGATTCTTTCGAC
>DLNA01000017.1 GCA_002476865.1 Patescibacteria group bacterium UBA7522
TTGGTTCGGGAGGAGGGATTCGAACCCCCGATCACGGGACCAGAACCCGTTGCCTTGCCGCTTGGCTACTCCCGATTAAATTAATTTTTAATTTACAGTTTTGAATTTGAAATGAAATCTCAATTTATAATTTAAAATTAAATATTCACTTCAAATTTTAAATTACTCAATCGAGTACACCTTATAACTATCTTCTTTTCCGTAACTATTTCTGAATTTAAAGGTATTACCTAACTTTAGTCCAAGCATTTTTTGAGCCAGAGGGGATTCGTTAGAGATAACGCCTTTTAAGGGATCGGACGTAAATCTGGTTAGGATGGTATACTCACGCTTATCTCCGGTTATTAAATTTTCCAGCTTTACCACCGAGCCAATTTGGACTTGGGCTGGATTTTTTTCGTCAAAATCACGGACAAAAGAATCTTTCAAAATTGAGTTAATCTCGGCAAGTTCATCCTTTAAAGCGTTTGCCTTACGCTGATTTTCAATGGTTGGCTTTCTTTTTCTAGAAAAAAACAAACCAATCTCTTTCTGCCTTTCAGAAAGGATTTTATGCGCAAAAGATGTTAATGGGATTTTTTCTTCCATAGTTTAAGCAAAGTGAATAATAACATTAAATTGTTATTTAGTAAATAATATTGCTGTTTTTATAAAAAAATAATTGGTATAATGTTTACTAAGAAAGGGGGATGTCGCTCTTCGTTAGTTTTTGGATAATAATCAAAATCGACAGCACTACAAGCATGATTAAATTAACACCACTTTTAATAACCGGGACCTTGTTATTACTCTTGTTGACACTCTCCTTTTTGAGCGGAAAAAAAATTCTAAAAGTGTCCCTTAAGTTTCATCAAATCGTAGCTGGTCTTGTTTTTCTTGTCGCAATAATTAACCTTGTTCTTGTTCTTATTTTTATAGGAGAAATCCAGTGAAGGAGCTTCTGTTAATCGAGGATGATAAGAAACTGTCTGTAATGTACGCCAAAAAGTTTCAAAACGAGGGCTTTCACGTTACAATTTCCGAAGGCGGCACTGACGGATTTCAGCTTGCCAGAGGAAACAAGATAGACGTAATTGTTCTTGATTTGATGCTACCTGGCCTTAGCGGAATCGAGATACTGCAAATGCTCAGAACCGACAAAAAAACCGTAAAGATACCAGTGATCGTCTATACAAATTCGGGTGATGAAGGCAGTAAAAACAGGGCGATTACATATGGAGCTGATGAATATATTTTAAAGGTTGATTCAACGCCAGAAGGCCTTTGCCAAACAATAAATAAAGTTTTAACAAGGATGAAAATTGAAGAGATTTAAAATATTAATAAAGCACATGATTGTTCCTCATAGAGGCAATGCCTTTAGACCTCACGCTTTTAGGCATGGCTCACTTTCTTTTTATTTATTTATCTTAATGACTTTTCAGGTGGCCCTCGGCGTCACGTTTTATTCCGGCCCAGAAGTAAAAGGAGTTAGCACCCTTCAGCTAAAAAACGAAATTATAGATATCACAAACCAACAAAGAGCGAAACTTGGTAGTGAACCGTTATATGAAAGTCAAACACTATCACAGGCCGCATCCAAAAAACTTTCCGACATGTTCAGGAAAAATTATTGGGATCACTCTGGTCCAAATGGAGAAACAGCCTGGCAATTTATTACCAACGAGGGCTATGAATATGAGATTGCCGGAGAAAATTTAGCCCGCGGTTTCTCCAGTTCCCAATCCGTAGTTAAGGCCTGGATGAACAGCCCGACTCACAAAGAGAATCTTCTAAACAGTAGATTCCAAGAAATAGGAGTCGCTGTAGGAACGGGTAAAATTCATGGCGCCACAACAACGGTTATCGTTCAGCTTTTTGGCCGACCAAGCACAGAATTTATTGCCCCCAAAACAACTGCAACTCTCGGAGAGAGCGCAACTATTATCCCGGACGTCAGTATCGAAAATGTTACTCTACCGTCGAAAGCTCCATACTTTATTGTTTGGACCTTAATATTTGGCCTAATAATATTAGACGGCATAATGCTTCGAAAGCTCGGACTAGATGTTTCGCCAAAGCACTTAAAAAGCTTCCGAATCTCAATCGCTATGTCCATTTTTATGCTAGCAATTCTTTCAGTTGGAGTCGCCGCAATTATTTAGATATTCCGTTTACAAAAGGTAAAAAGAAATCTATAATCGTGAGGCAAATTATCTTTTAAACTTCAAAGAAAAAAACATGAAAAAACAAGAAGTATATGACTTAATAATTATTGGTGCGGGTCCAGCAGCAATTTCGGCCGCAATTTATGCAGCCCGATATAAAATTAATTTTTTGATTATCGGCGGAGTCCCTGGGGGCAATATGAGCGTCTCTTATGATATTGATAATTATCCCGGATTTGTCCATACAACCGGGCCCGAATTAACAAAAAATATGATTTCCCAACTCAGGGCCATCGGTCACGAACTGGTTTCAGATAATATTAAAAGAATTACTAGAGAAAAAGAAGTTTTTAATCTAACAAGCCAAATGGGGGATTACCAAGCAAAAAGAGTTTTACTGGCTATAGGCACGGAAAGAAACAAGCTAAATGTTCCGGGCGAAAACGAGTTAATTGGTAGGGGGGTTTCTTATTGCGCCACTTGCGACGGATTTTTCTTTAAAAATAAAATCGTGGCCGTAATAGGTGGTGGCGATTCCGCCGTTGAGGCCGCTGTTTTTTTGGGAGAATTAGCAAAAAAAGTTTATATTGTTATCAGAAGAGATGAGTTTAGGGCTGATCCCGATTGGCAAGATCGTCTTGAAAAATCAAAGAATATTGAGGTTGTTAAGCTAGCCAAAGTCAAAGAGATTGTCGGTAAAGATAGGGTGGAGAAAATTATTTTAGACAGGGATAATACTGAAATCAAAGTCGACGGCGTGTTTATAGAAATAGGCGAAACCCCATCGAGCGTTCTTTTTGAACAGCTAAAATTAAAAAGAGATAAAGATGGCTATGTTTTGATTGATAACGAAATGAAAACTTCGCTAAAAGGAATTTGGGCCGCTGGCGACTCTACCACCGGTTCGAACAAATTCCGCCAGATTGTTACTGCTTGTGCCGAAGGAGCCATTGCGGCCAACACAATTTATACCGATATTCGTGACTCAAAATAATGGCTTAATAATAATAAAATAGTGCTATTTACGCTTAACCCCCAGTTAATTTATCCACATTTTGTGCTTGACAGCCCTCTCGGCCTAGTTCATGCTTAAAACACGTATGTTTAAGGCCAAATAGGCATCGTGTCTGACACAACATACAGCGCCAAGAGCGCAAACAAAAGAGAGGAGGTGATACAAATGGCAGAAGCGTATTGCGTAAAGTGTAAAGCAAAAAGAGAGATGAAAGACGTTCAAGAAGTAACTATGAAGAACGGTCGAAAAGCAGATAAAGGAACTTGCCCTGAGTGCGGAACAGGAATGTTCAGAATCAAAGGGAACTAATAAAGGACTTGAGAGAAATCTTTTCAAGAACAACCCTGAACCCCATGAGGTTCGGGGTTGTTTATTTGGTTGAGAAAGTTACCGAAATCTGTTAAAATCAGCAGGCGAATTTGAAATTTGAAATTTACAATTTGAAGTGAAATTTTCATGTTTTAAATTTCTAAATATTAAAATTTCATTCAAACTTAAAAATTCTAAATTAAAACGCAGCGCCATGGCCCGTTCGTTTAATGGTTAGGACGCCAGGTTCTCATCCTGGTAACAGGGGTTCGATTCCCCTACGGGCTACCAAAGAGCTGGAAATACATTCGTGTATCGCCAGTTCTTTTAGTTTTAAGGGCGATGAGGACGAAAATCGATACAACCCCAGACAATCTTTAAAATACACCTTTTTTTGACATTCAAGAGATGACTGATATAATCACTCTTGCATGAAAAAGTTTTTTGCGTTTTTTTTAATAGCCGCTGCGCTCATTTTTGGATTTTTGTGGGTCAATGGAGATCCCAGAAACGATGGTTATGTTGCAGGCATCACAGACCAAGAAGAGTTAAGAGAAAAAGAAAATCTCATAAGAGATAATACTGAAAAATATCAACCCAAGTTCACAAAAAAAACAAAAGAAGAGGAGATTAACATTTCGGCCAAATCGGCTATTGTCGTTGATCAAGAGACAAACGAAATATTATATGCTAAAAACATTGACCAAAAGCTTCCGCCAGCGTCAATCATTAAAATCTTAACCTTTATAATTGCAAAAGAGGTTTATCAAGAAAATGATTTAATCGAAATTTCACAACACGCCTCTGAACAAATTTCGAATAAGATAAACATGAAAGCAGGAGAAAAGATTAGGACAAGTGATCTTCTTTACGGACTGATGATGATCTCTGCAAACGACGCTGCTTATGCATTAGCCGATTTTTACAAAGATGGTTTTGATGGTTTCGTAAACCTGGCAAATAGAAAAGTCGAACAACTTGGCCTTAAAAATACCAAAATAAAGAATCCGGCCGGACTAGATGATTCCGAGCAATTTTCAACCGCATTCGATATGGCAACAATCACCAGATACGCCCTTTTGAATCATCCTGACATTATAAAATATGCCGGTAAAACAAAAGAGCACTCCGTATATGCAACCGATCACAACGAGCCGCACTGGTGGTTTGGACACCTTTCGAGGATGCTAAGGGTCTATCCCTATATGATTGCCGCCAAAACAGGGTTCACATATGATGCCGGAAATACCTATGTTGGAATTGCCGAAAAGAATAATCGCAAAATAATTATGGTGATGCTGGGGTCAAAAAACACCAGCGCTAACGAAGATGTAAAAAAACTATTGGATTTTGGCTTTGCAAATTAGGCAGGCATCGATTTCAAATAAAAAAGATTGAGAACAAGAATCACGACTACCGACAACAGATTCTAAAATTTTGTAATTAAGACATTAAAATTTCATTTCAAATTTCAAGTTGCAAATTGTAAATTACAGAGCTGCTTCTTGCTTCTTGCTTCTTGCTTCTTGCTTCTGATTTATTATATAATTTAACAAGAAATGAGCTCAGGAGGGGAACAAATCAAAAAATTTAAGATGGAGAGAGTTTGGCTTCTCTTTTTTAATATTTTCATAGCAACCTTTTATGGCGTGCTAATCTTTTTCACTGATTGGGAAATTATAAATTATTATGGCTTAAAAATCGCCGTCATAATATCTGGCTTTTATGCAGTTTTTCATTTTATTTCAAATTACTTTTTTGAAAAAAAATCCAATTTTTTAAGAGAACTGTCGTATTTTCTTACTTCAATCTATGTAATAATCCTTGTCGATTATCTTGGCGGCCCGGGCGGATACTTTGCGCTACTCCTTTTTATTTTAATTATAGGCGCTTTTCTCTACAGAACTCTTTGGGGGATAGCGTACGCCTCTGTTGTTTTCATCTACGCTATTATGTTTGGCTTTCTGACGAACAACGAAATAGCCGATCAACCGATTAAATACTTTGTTATTTTTATATCTATTCTTATTTCGTCTTTGGCGGGATATTACATAAATCGTAGAAATCAAAAAATCTTTGCCGAGAGCCAATCCTTAAAAAAAGTCGCCGACAAGTTAACGGCGGAGAAGTCCCAAGACGAAGCCGTTCTAACCGCTATCGCCGACGGTGTCTACGCAGTGGACCGCGATAGAAATCTAGTTCTTTTAAATAAAGCTGCACAAGAAATGACCGGGTGGTCCGAAAAAGATGCTCTAGGCATCAAATGTCAAACAGTAATGAAACTAATAGCAGGGGAACAGAATATTTCGGTTTGCGAGAAAGATTGTCCGGCTTTAGCGGTTTGGAACACAGGAAAGCCGGTTTTTAGAAATGACACCTGTTTTATTCACAGAAAAAACAAAAACAGAATCCAGCTTTCTTCATCATATGCACCAATTAAAGATTTAGACGAAAATATTGTTGGTGCAATATGTGTTTTTAGAGATGTTACTAAAGATAAGGAGCTTGAGAGGCAACGAAACGAATTTGTCTCCACCGCTTCTCACGAGCTTAGAACCCCGATTACCGCCACTGAAGGGTACCTTTCAATTATCACTGACTCCGGGATGTGTAAAATTGACGATAATAGCAAAGAATATCTCACAAAAGCCAGAAACACCCTAATGGGAATGTCGACTCTTGTTAAAAACCTTCTCTCTGTAACTAAAATTGAGGAAGGAAAACTTGAAACTGTAATCACGAACTTTCCGATTAAGGACTTGGTTATTGAGGTTATTGAGGTTTTTGAAAAAAAGGCAAAAGAGAGAGGTATCGAACTTAAAATGATCGAGTCAAAAGAACTAGCAACCGGTGGTGGAAAAAAAGCAATTGGAAGAGCTCTTAATGTTAGGGCTGACAGAGAGATGATAAGAGAGGTTTTAAACAATCTAGTCGAAAATGGAATTAAGTTTACAGAGAAGGGAGGAGTAACAATATCTATCGATTATGACAAAGAGTTTGCAACGGTTAATATTGAAGATACCGGCATGGGGATGCCGAAAGACGCCGAAAAACATCTTTTTGAAAAATTTTATCGAGTTGACAATACAGCAACAAGAGAGGTGGGTGGCACCGGCCTCGGTCTCTACATAACAAGGTCCATAGTTGAAACCTTTGGAGGAAAGATTTGGGTAGAAAGCACAATGGGTAAGGGCTCAAGATTCCATTTTACAATTCCGTTAGCACTAGATAGCTAAAATCATTGACTCAAAAGTGAATAATAATTATATTTAAATTACAAACGGAGAAAAAATTTATGGCAAAAATAATGATCGTTGAAGACGATCCAACGCTTAGAGATATTTATACAACTCGCTTTAAGGCCGAGGGCTATACCGTGGTTAGTGCCTCCGACGGTGAAGCGGCTTTAGCTGTAGCTGTTCAAGAAAAACCAGATCTAATACTTTTAGATATCATGATGCCAAAAATTTCCGGTTTTGATGTTTTAGATATTTTAAGAGACACAGACGAAACCAGAGATACCAAAATTATTGTTATGAGCGCCCTATCTCAAACAGCAGATGTTGAAAAGGGCAAAAACCTAGGCGCTAACGCCTACTTAGTAAAATCACAAGTAACTCTTTCTGAGGTGGTAGAAAAAGTCAAAGCAATACTAAATAGCTAAAAATATCTTAAAAAACCCCTGCAGGGGTTTTTTTAATTCTAAATATCCCACACTAGATTCTATATACTACTTCTGCTATAATTTTCTCATGCGAATACTAATATCTGAATTGCCAAAGAATATAGATAAAGAGGTTTCCGTAGCCGGTTGGATTCACAAAATTCGAAAGTTGGGCGGGATCTCTTTTGTCTCTCTAAGAGACAGAAGTGGTATTGCTCAAATAGTAGTCGAAAAAGAAGCCCACGATCTTTTAAGAGACCTCTCCACCGAATCAGTAGTCAAATTTTTTGGTAAAGTTAAAAAAGAAGAACGAGCTCCACTTGGGGCAGAGATTTTAGCAGAAAAAGTCGAGATTATTTCGCCTGTTAAGAGTGAGGTTCCGGTTGAGCTAAACAAAAAAGAACTTAGGGCCAATCTTGACACGCTTTTAGATAATCGCCCCCTTACATTAAGAAATCCTGAACAAAGAGCTATTTTTAAAATCCAATCCGAGATGATCCGTTCTTTCAGGGACTTCCTGCTCGGCGAAGATTTTACCGAAATTCATTCTTCAAAAATTGTTGAATCCGGCCTCGAAACTGGTGGCGCCGAAATGTTTGAAGTAAAGTGGTTTGAAAATAGCGCTTTTCTTTCGCAGAGCCCACAGATGTATAAACAGATTATGGTTGGGGTTTACGAGAGAGTTTTTGAAACGGCCTTTGCCTACAGAGCCGAAAAACATTCTACGGGTCGCCACTTAAACGAATATCTTTCCCTGGACCTTGAGATAGGTTTTATTGAATCCCACGAAGACATTATGAAACTGGAAGAAAAGATGTTGAATTATATCATTAATCATCTTAATAAAACCTGCAAAAAAGAGATTAATCTAATTGGAGCCAAGTTGCCAAAGGTACCAACAAAATTTCCACGACTCAAACTTACTGAAGCACAAGAAATTTTAGAGAAACAATATAAGGAAAAATGTATCGGAGAACCGGATCTTGACCCAAACCAGGAGCGTCTAATTTGCGAATATGCTGAAAAAAAATGGGAAAGCGAATTTATTTTTATTACCCACTATCCAACCAAAAAAAGACCCTTTTATACTTATGATGATCCAGATGAACCAAAATGGACCAGGTCGTTTGATCTCATGTTTAGGGGCATAGAGATAACTACCGGTGGTCAACGATTACACCTTTATGAAGATTATCTAAAGAAAATGAAAGATCGCGGGATGAACCCGGATAATTTTGCTGATTATCTTTCTGTCTTTAAATATGGAATGCCGCCTCATGGCGGACTGGCCATCGGTGCCGAAAGGTTGGTTGCTAAACTCCTGGGACTCAACAATGTTCGCGAAGCATCGTTGTTCCCACGTGACATTAACAGATTAAAACCTTAAAATAATTTTAAATTTTAAAATCAAAATTTAATCATAATTAAAAACTAGAAATTAAAAATTTAAAAAGGGGGCCCTTCGACTTTGCTCGGGGTCTCGGAGCAAAAGCTCCCCGAGGGGAAGATGTTAAAAATAAAAGTAGAAAAATTTGAAGGACCGCTTGATCTACTTTTGGAATTGATAGAAAAAGAAAAATTAGACATTACCGAAATATCTTTATCTAAAATCACCGATCAGTACTTAACAAGGGTTTCCGCCTTAGACCCAAAGGTTTATGACGTAACTGAGTTCATGCTCATAGCAGCCCGGTTAATTTATCTTAAATCAAAGGTCTTGCTACCAACACTAGAGACCCAGGAAGAGGAAGAAGAACTTGAAGACCTAAAAGAACGATTAGAAATTTATAAAAAATATAAAGATGCCGCAAAAGAGTTCGGAAGTATCCTAGAAAGAAACCAAAGGTCTTTTCCAGCCAAAAAACCGCAAATTAATTTGGCCCGATTTGTACCCCCCAAAGGGGTTGAACTAACTGATCTTTGGGGTACTTTTCAAAAGCTCTTAACCGACATGCCAGAGGAGATCGCTCGTGAAGAGGTTGAAATTCCTTCAGAAAAAATTACAGTAGAAGAAAGATTGGCACACTTACATCAAATTTTTAAGTCAAAAAAAAGACAAAGTTTTAAAAAAATTCTCTCAAATTCAAGCTCAAAGATTGAAGCGATCATTACTTTTTTAGCTGTTCTGGAAATGGTAAAATGTAAAAAAATAAAAGTCAGCCAGGGGAAAAACTTTGACGATATTAATTTAGAATGGAACACTAAGTGAAAAATAAAGATTTAAAAAAAATTATTGAGTCGATTCTCTTGGTAGCCGAAAAGCCGGTCTCGGCAAAAGAGCTCTCAAGATCAGTAGAGGCGATGATATCAGAGGTGCAAGATACGCTCGCCAACCTCATAAAGGATTATGAAAAAAGAGGCATAAAAATCATAAGAAAAGGGGATTATTATTCAATGGTTACAGACCCCGAATGCGCCGAATATATTGCTCGTTTTTTAAACGAAGAATTACGACATGATCTTTCTGGAGCCGCACTTGAAACGCTATCTATAATTACCTATAAACAGCCCGTAACAAGGGTGGAGATCGAAGGAATTCGCGGAGTTGCCTCAGATCAAATTTTAAGAAATCTTTTGATCAGGGGGCTAATACAAGAGGTGGGTCGAAAAGAATCGCCTGGGCGCCCAATTTTATATGGAACAACAATGGAGTTCTTACAATATTTTGGACTAGAAGGGGAACATCAGCTACCGGTTTTTGAGCTCCCCAAGAAAACTGACCTGTTTAACGACATAGACACCATCCAGGAACAAAAATAATTCACTTTAAAATAAATAACCTCCGATAATACCTTCCATTTAAATAGAGCTTCTTTATAATATAAATATGAGATTGAATAGATATTTAGCCAGATCTGGCCTAGCATCAAGAAGAAAATCAGAAGAAATAATTTTGTCAGGAAGAGTTAAAATAAA